>JAHRWG010000070.1 GCA_019090295.1 Cycloclasticus sp.
AATGTCTGGTCGTGTATACCTGTATTTTGAGAAAGGAGGTACTTTGCAAGCAAAAAGCAGCCTAACGGCTGTTGTGGTTTAACTGGTTCCATTGCTCTCTCTAATTCGTTTTCTATCCATTAAATAACTGAAAAACGCTTCAGTCATATATAGAAGTAGATTGCCTTTATTGCCACTCTGCATATTCTTGATGCATCCTGATGGTAAGTCCGTACCCGAGGCATAACCCTGATAAATATAACATAAATTATTTTTTTTGTAAGAAAAAAAGCAAACAGGAGGGGAGTGGATTGAAAGCAAGCAAGCCTTCTGTGCAATTATAGTATCTTCATTTTTCACGCGGTTTTCGTAAGAATCAATGAGTCAATCAACTTGATTTGATTGACTTCAAACTCCGTTCCCTAAGAAACCTTTTTAACAAATTGAGTTTTAAGTTTCATTGGGCCAATGCCGGGTACTTTGCAGTCGATGTCGTGGTCACCATCGACTAGGCGAATACCTTTGACTTTGGTGCCGACTTTAACAACCGATGAGGTACCTTTTACTTTAAGGTCTTTAATAACGGTCACGGTATCGCCGTCATTTAAAACGTTGCCATTGGCATCTTTATAAACGCGTTCTGCGTCATCGTTATTGGCGGCGGCATCTTTAGACCATTCATGTGCACACTCTGGACAAATGAGCATATTGCCGTCTTCGTAAGAGTATTCAGAGTTGCATTTGGGGCAATTGGGTAAGTCACTCATGTTTTATCCTGTTGATTAGAGTTTTAAATAATCCATTATAAGCACATTAATGCTAAATGGCGTGCGATAGCGTGTATTGGACGCTAGAAGCCATAACGGATGGCCGCGTATAGGTTGTTGTTTTTCTTAAATTGCCCAAAGAAACGGTACTGTTTACCGATGAAGATATTACCGCCTGTTTCTATTGCCCAGTGATCATTTATTTTGTAGTGAATATTTGGCCTGATATACGCATCGGAATCGGACGGGGAGTAAAAGGTAAATAAAGACCAATTGATGTTTTGCTGGTGTGTTAAAACGCTGATTCGATTGGTGAGAACATGCCTAAATTCATGTCGCTGATGGGTGGCACCTATACTCAGCATACTGGCTTTATAGTGTTTATAGTCTTGCATCCACTCCAGATAGTATTGAAAACTAAGGGTAAGATTTTTAATCAGTTCTTGCTCATACCCCAGTAATAAACGGACTTCGCTATTGGGGGTGAATGGGTTGTCTTTAGCAGCATGCTCATAGGCATCGTAATAACCTAACTCTACATTAGAAATACCTTTCCATAAGGGCCTTCGTAGGCTGGCGCCCAATGAGCGCATAACGGGGTAGCGATTTTTGTTGGTGCTTGGTTGATATGCCATAGGGCTTTTCCAGTAGCCATGATAGGTGTATAAGGCTAGTTCATTGACACCTATGTTTTTATACAACCGTAACGCGAGTTCATCTGAATAGGGTCTGTCAGCTTTGATAAGTTGATGCTCACCTTGCAGGCTGTTAGTGAGTGGGCTGTAGTAGGATAGTTTTTCGCCCGTAATGCTGCGATCAGCATCAAAGCGAGGGGTGTAGACAATATCTAGATTGGCATAATCAGTAAAAAAAGAGCTTTTAATGGCATCGGAAGGGGCTTTTAGGTACTCAAGGTCACGACCGGTGAAAAATGCTTGCCAATCTTTAGGGAATAAATCATTAATGAAGATTAAGTCACCCGTGCCCCAAGTGAGAATTTGTCGGCCTATTTTTATGTCCATAAACGAAAAGGGACTCCAGGCAACATTGGCTTGGCGTAGATCAATCCAGCCTTGGCCCTTGTCTAGGTTAATGGCCCGTTGGCTGTTTGTTTCATCGTAAATAACATCGGTATTAAGGGTAAAAGTGAGTGTGTCTAACTCAGTTTGAAGGGCTAGATGTAGGCGAGCCTCATTAATGCTTTTTTGCTGTTGATGCGAGTCACCTTGGGTACGTAAACCACTACGAATATCCCAAAAACCACTCAGGTCAAAAAAAGGTTCTTTGAGTGAACTGAACGAATGATTACTGTTCTGTGTGGGTTCAATTCCAGCGGGTAGGGGTGGTGCTTTAAATAAGCCCGAAGGCAAGGCTGGCGCGACGGGAACGGAAGGCGATAAGCCGCTAGGTAGTGGAGGTGAAGCGACGACATGTTGCAGGCAGAGCGATAGCGACAAGAGTACAAATAGGTAAAAGCGAGGCATTATTAGGGGTTAACGCAAATACTTGCGCGGTGCCTTGCGTAGGTAGCGTTCTGTAAAAATATCTTCGGGCAAGTCAAGGTCGTATTGGACATCGCTATATTCCATAAGGGTGTAACTGTTCGTTTTTAGGTTTCTGGCTTCAGACTTTGTAATGGTTGGGTGCCCATTGATAGTCTCAACCGCTAGAGACGTATAGGTTTTATATTTTATGCCTTGTTTGTCATAGTATTCGGTTTGTATGGGCAAAAATGATGCTTTATGGATGTACATAATATACTTTGAAAACTCAACATTGGCTTTGTTGATGGGGGTGTTCTCGATAATGTAATAATTCTCATCCTGACCTATCAGGGCATGTTGATCGTCTGTTAAGCGTCGCCCCGATACATCTTCGTACAGAAAATTTGAGCCGACAAAACTGGTTCTCTTGTCGGATGATGCGATACGTTTAACCAAGTCTAAGGCTGGTAAATATAGCCAGCGGTCATCATCAGCTAATATTTTTTTGTGCACCATAAAAACCATTTTATTGACGTCGGCTGGACGA
>JAHRWG010000363.1 GCA_019090295.1 Cycloclasticus sp.
CTAGTCCGAAACGAACTAAGTCCTTGTTATTCAATGGTGCCTGGGGCCGGAATCGAACCGGCACGGCCGTTAAAGCCGCGGGATTTTAAGTTACATGTAGTACGGTTTTACTAGCCCCGCTTAAATCAACGCATCAGCCATCTAAAGCCTTATATATAAAGGGATAGTAACTTATTTCTTTGTCTCTTTAGATAACTAGGATATACTCAAAATCACTGGAAATCATTGACCCGGCATTGACCCGGCATTGACCCGAGATATTCCGACCCCATCAGAAGGTGATTACAATGAGTAAAAGAATTACGTTCACACAGCCACGAATCAAAGCGTTACCGATACCCGAAAAAGGTCGTGTTGATTATTATGACAACGAAGTAAAAAAACTATCCTGTCGAGTGAGTTGCACTGGCAATAAATCATTTGTGGTGCTCAAGTACGTCAAGGGTAATGCTCAACGTGTAACACTAGCCAACACTAACGACATGTCAGTAACTGAAGCAAGAAAGAAGGCTCAAAGCATATTAGCGGCTATTAATTCAGGCATTGACCCAACCGCTGAAAAACGCAAACAGAGAATAAAGAAGACTAGTCTTTCTGATGTACTTGAGCTGTATTTATCAGAACGTGACTTAAAGCCCTACACGATTGAAAACTACCGATATAAGTTAAAGCGAGGTTTTAGCGATTGGTTAACAAAGCCGGTCAGCAGCATCACCGAAGATATGATATTAAGACGGCACAAGAAAATTAGTCGCGCTGGTAAAACCACCGCTAATACAACTATGAGAGTTCTTCGCCTTACGCTTAACTATGCCAATGCAGTGGGCATGATAGATGAAAACCCAGCCAATATATTGAGTAAGGCGCGCTTATGGCATAAGAGTAATCGTAAAGACAGGGTTATCCCAAGTGATAAGTTACAGGCATGGCATGAAGCAGTTGAGGCTTTGGCAAACCAAAAGGCGAAAGTCTTTTTTTTAATGATTCTATATATGGGGTTCCGTAGTGGCGAGGCCTTAACGCTGGAGTGGGCACAGGTTGATTTAAAGTCAAAAAACATCAGGCTACTAGATACTAAAAATGGTACAAATCACAGGCTACCGATACCAGCACCGTTAATTAAATACCTTGAGAATTTAAAGAAGCAAACAGGTAATCATAAATGGGTGTTTTCTGGAAGGGAGCCCGCAATGCACATGCGGCATCCCCGCGAACCAATGAAGGTGGTTACTAAAGCAAGCGGTGTGGAATTTAGCCCACACGATTGCAGGCGCACTTTTGCAACCATTGCCGAAGCTGTAAACATCCCTTTAACAATGATTAAACGACTAATGAACCATGTTACAACCAATGACGTGACAGGCGGGTATATCGTTACAGAAGAAGCGACACTAAGAGAAGCCATTAACAAAGTGGCTGGTTATATTCAGGCAAGAGTGACCAAAAAAGATAACCTAATCAAGTTACACGGATAACGAACAGCAAAAAGTGCATTAAAGATGGAAGAAGTAATCAGCATAACGTCTTGCATTAATAACGAAAGGCGTTAATATATAAATATGATTAAAAGCTACGCTAACAAGCTAACGGAAAAGGTAGCAGTGGGTGAGTTTTCTAAGAAACTCCCAAGCAGTATAAGAACACGTGCCTTAATGCGGTTAGTACAGTTAGATAATGCCCATGATCTTGATGACTTAAGATTACCCTCATCCAATCAGCTTGAGAAATTAGGCGGTGACAGAAAAGGGCAACACAGCATACGCATAAACAAACAGTGGCGCGTGTGTTTTAAGTTTAAGAATGGCGATGCTTTTAATGTAGAGACAACCGACTACCACTAGGAGTAGCTATTATGATTAACAATCCATTCCATCCTGCCGTGTTTCTGCAAGAACTTCTTGAGGATATGAGTATTACCCCCTATCGCTTGGCTAAAGACACATTTATGCCAGCCACAAGGGTTAGCGAGATTCTAAAGCAAAGGCGCTCTATAACGCCTGATACTGCGCTCAGACTGGCTAAATACTTTAATACCACGCCTGACTATTGGGTAAGCCTACAAAGCAGCTATGACCTGAGCAAATGCCACCCACGGCATATTGAGGATATACAGGCAATAGCGTAAACAAGAGGGCTATATCGTGAGTAAACAAGCAGTCATTAGGCTTGAAGATGACACCTATACAAGGTTACAAGAACTTGCCGCAAAAACAGGCAGAACCGCCACATTTTATATGCGAGAAGCCATTGAAACACACTTAGACGATCTTGAAGACGTGTACCTAGCAGAGCAAACGCTTAAGCAAGTTAAGAGCGGAAAACAGCGCGCATTCTCATTAAGTGAAGTGGAAAGTAGCATAAAACCAAAAGAGTAAACCGACTAAACCAAGCCTAGGGTAGCTCCCGAAAAGCTGGACACGTTCACCAGGCTGACTTGGTTATTATTTGAACGATGCGAAGGAACGAGCGTATGAAAGGTTTGCCCCCACTTCTTAAACCCTATTATTCAATTGAAGCAGCATTTAAGCGCCTAAATTTAGCAGGTGCTAATTTAGATAATGAAAATGATATTTATTTATTGGCCGCAGAAAATAATATATCAATACATGTGCTACTACATGGCTCTGTTACGTTGCTAAAAGACAGTTTTTATAAGCCCCACTATCTGAAAGTTGAAGATGCCTTGAATTTCAACCCTGGGCAGGAGGCTATTGACTTTTCCCTTGAGCACCTAAATATGTCAAAGGACGA
>JAHRWG010000071.1 GCA_019090295.1 Cycloclasticus sp.
CACACCCTCTCGCCGCTTTACTTTCGTGATTCATGTTCCCGTTTCCCAGGGATTCCATAGTAAAGCCTTCGGCCCTTCCTCACCCGTTCAGTGTTGGAGAACAATAAAGTTGTTAACAAGACAATAAAGTTGTTAACAAAACAATAAAGTTGTTAACTTTTGCCATTTGAGCTAACTTAGTAATAAGTCAGTTCAAGTGGCAATTTAGTATGGGTAAGAAGCAATACTGGAATTCCGAAGCAAAGAACGAGCGCTGGATTAAAGAGGGTCGTGGCCAAGGTGCCGGTTCCAGCTATAAGCCTTGGCTTACTATAAGAGATGTTCCCTCCGAAGGCCGATCTCACCGAATCTTCGGCCACCTTACTCAGCGCACCCACCATCTCCTCTCCGACCTCGAACTCGCCACTTTTTTCCTCCTCCAATGGCGACTAATAACCACCGACATTCGCGAGCAATTTCCATTAGATCGAGAGTTAACCCGAGACATCTCTAATCGACTTGGCGTCAGGCATCCAAATGTTCAGGGCGTGGATCAATACATGAGTAGTGATTTTGTGGTGGATGCCGAAGATAGTAGCAAACCAAGGTTTGCCATACAGGTGAAGAGTAGAAGTGCTTTTCAAGACTCTAGAACAGTAGAGAAGCTGCAAATTGAGCGCATGTATTGGGCTGAGAAAAAGATCCCATTCTTCTTGGTGAACGAGAACCGAATACCGCAGACCGTTTTTGATAACATAAATATCCTTTACAACCATATCGAAGACGACGATAGCCAAGACGAGCTACTGACCTATTTCTCATTGTTTCTAAAGCAGATTCCTCAGAATGAAAGTCTAAGGGTCATCGACCTATGCATTCGCTTGGATACTGCTTATGACTTTGAGCCGGGAGAGGCTCTGTTTCAGTTCAAGCGATTATTGGCGCAGCGCTTCTTTCATTTTGATATCACAAAGCCATTCACCGAGCTACGTTGCTCAGATTTAGTTGCCGAAGGTCAGCAGGTGTTGAAGGAGGTGTGGCGTGTTTCAAATTAACGAAGTTTTAATTCTTCAGGACAAGCTATTCCGTATCCTTGTTTCTATTGAGCGTCATGTGGTCTGGATATCGTTGGATGACCCAAAAGCCTTGCCAGACTTCGCTAACATCGAGCAACTGAATGATCTGCTGCTGCAGGAAAAGATGACTCGTATGGATGACCCCTATGAGTATGTGCAAGATCTGTTACCAGAAGAAGGGTCGAAAGATGCGACTATTCGGGACAAAAATTACCTCATCATCTCTCCCCTAGTTGAAGACCCACAGTTCTATGTTAAGAAAGTGAGAACGAAACACATAGCCGATATATTGGCTACGGGCCAGGTCTCACGTCCCTACCTGTACAAATTGATCCGCCGCTATTGGCAAAGGGGCCAAACCCCCAATGCTTTATTGCCAGACTATAAAAACTCAGGTGCCAAAGGACAAAAGAGAACAGCAATAGATAAAAAACTTGGTAGGCCGAGAGTCTATATGGAGGGCACAGGTGCCCTAATAGACGAAAAAACGGAAAAGCTATTTCGGATTGTTATTGATAAATATGTGCTGAATAAGAATTTCACGATCGCTCGTGCTCATAGGCGACTGAAAAAGCTTTATGAGCAGCTGTTTCCCAATGTACCTGAGTCAGAAAAACCAACAAAGCGCCAAATGGGCTATTTTTTTGAGCGTGAATACAGCCATGTTGAAAAAGTTAAGGCCGCTGTTCCAGATATCATTTACCGGAAAGACATTCGCCCCCTTTTGAGTACCGCTACAACGCAGGCGTTGGGTCCGGGGTCGAGATACGAAATCGACGCGACAATTGCTGATGTAATTCTAGTGGCTGATCACGATCGTAATCAACCAGTGGGTCGCCCCACAGTTTATGTAGTAATAGATGTTTTTTCTCGGTTTATCGTTGGTTGGTATATCGGCTTTGAAAATCCTTCCTATGTCGCAGCGATTCAAGCCCTGCATTTGGCATTGACTGACAAGAGCCATATCTTCAGCGATCTGGAAGTTGATACCAGTAATTTCTCTTGGCCTGCTTCTGGTTTGCCTGAAGCCATACTTGCCGATAGAGGTGAGCTGCAAGGGCATCAGATAGAAGGGTTGGAGTCGAGTCACAAAATTAGGATTGAAAACACACCGCCTTACAGAGGCGATGCAAAAGGCATTGTTGAGCAACGGTTCAGGACTTTGCAAGCGGAGTTCAAAGGATTTGCGCCTGGTGAAGTGATAGGGCCAACAGTCAAGAAGCGTGGTGGGAAGAACTATTGGTTGGATGGCAAGCTCACGGTTTCTGAGTTTACTGAGATCATAGTCTCTTCAATTGTTATGCGTAATTTCATCGATCCTATGACTAAGTACGATCGAGCCAAAGACATGCCCGCAGCACTGCCTTTGATTCCTGTTCACCTATGGAACTGGGGACTACAGAATAGAACTGGGCGATTGCGCAAGGCTAGTAGTGAAAACGTTCGAAAAGCCCTACTGCCTAGAGTGAAAGCAAGCACTTCGGTTCAAGGCATCTGTGTGTTCGGTGTTTATTACTCATCTCCTGAAATCATTGAATTGGGGTGGATGCATCGAACTGGAAAGTCGCCGAGGCCTGAGGAAGTTGATGTCGCGTATGACCCCGACTCTGCCGACGAGGTGTATTTGTTTCACACCAAAGGAAACAGAGATCACTGGGTGTGTCGAATTTCAGATGTTTCTAGAGAGTTTCGTGGAGCATCGTTCTGGGAAGTCTGGCGTAAGCAGAGCCTGACTAAAGCACAGGCATCCAAGGATCGGTTGGAAGCAGATAAAGTCCGCAATCAGCATGAAGAACGCGTAGAACAGATTATTTCATCGGCCATTAAGAACACCCCGAAACCGGCAGCGACCAAAACGGAACGCATGCGTGGGGTCAGTAGTGCTCGCGCTGGGCAACTTGAACAAGAAAGGGAAAATCGCCGACCAACCGTCGTGAAGAATGAACGACAAGCAAAAGTCGTACACCTGTCACCGCCGGAGGACAATGATGATTACCCAGACTTTGAAGATGAACTATTTGACGACGGAGACGACTGATGGAGCGACCTAATCATTTTGTTACCGCATTATATAGACCAACAGGCGTCAAGCGTTATGATGGTAACCCCTTCATTGAAGCACTTCCTCCAATCTTAACCGTTGCTCAAGCTGGCAAAAGTATTAAAGGAAAAGTTGAGTTCCACCCGTCTGATCGATTAGCTGACCCCAAATCCAGAATGCACATGGTCGTTTCATTACAGGACGACTACTTCCAACCGCTCTCACAGCATGTTCAGCTTCAAGAAAAGATCGACCTGATGCTCCGCATGGGATATGTCGGTAGAAACATTAATGATGGTTCGCTGAACCGAAAACTTCAAGAGGGCTATGAGTTTATTAAGTCAGGAGGCGACGGCGCAGTTAACTTTATAGTTGAGAAAACTACTGCCCGAAGTATGTCTCTAATTGGTATATCGGGTGCAGGTAAGAGCAAGTCGTTGGAGCGAGTTTTGGCGACTTACCCTCAAGTGATTTATCACGAACAAGAAAACCGCTATCAAGTTACTTACCTGAAAATTGAATGCCCCAGTAACGGAGATCTAGAAAGCCTGTGCCTTAATTTTTTTAGCGCTGTTGATAATGTATTAGGGACCGATTACGAGCGCCGATACGCCAAGCAGCGCTTATCTGTTCCTAAAATGTTGGCCTTGATGCGCCAAACAGCTAATAACAGGGCCATTGGAATTTTGGTTATAGACGAAATTCAGCGCTTAGGCCAGGTGCGCTCTGGCGGCAAAGAGCAAATGCTTGAGTTCTTTGTTGAGCTGGTGAATACCGTAGGAATCCCGATTGTGTTGGTTGGCACACCCAAAGCGCGTCCTATTTTTGAACTGGAACTTCAGTCAGGTAGAAGGAGTGCAGGATTAGGATCAATCTATTGGGAAACTATTCCGCAATATGTCACAAGTGGAAACGCAAGCCAGTTGAATCCAAACTGGGTCCGATTCACAGATAATCTCTGGAAATACCAATGGCTTAGGCACGGGGACGATCCCCTCAGTGATGAAATTAGAGCGTGTTGGTACGATCTTTCTCAAGGCGTCTTGGATATTGTGGTAAAGCTTTTTGTCTTAGCGCAACTTCGTGCAATCGCTAACAAAAAAGAGCGAATAACTGTTGGTATTCTGAAGTCAGTCTACAAACAAGAATTAAAGCCAGTGCACCCAATGTTGGATGCATTGCGTTCCGGCGATGCAGATAAAATTGTGAAATATTCCGATATGCGTGTTGTGGATTTAGATAAGCGCATTATCGAGTTAGGCAGACAGATTCTTGAGGTTGCTCAGAAACAAGAGGAAAAACTATTTGGTGGTGACCAAGATGCCCTGCGTTTATACAACCTTGTTTTGCAGCTCGATGACTCCTTTGAGGAAGAGACCGTAGAGCAACTCGTAAAGCGCATATTTAAAGAACAACCTGAACTAAGCCGAGCAGACATGATCGCGGTAATCGCATCATGGTATACAGAAGGTGTTAAACCAACAAAGAAAAAGCAATCGAGTAATCGAGTTAAAGAAAAGGATTGGTTAGATCTAACTGCAGAGGACTGGCGATATCAGTTCGCCTACTGCAAAGACGAAAACTTGTCGTTGGTTGATCGGCTTGAGCAGAATGGTGAAATGTTTGATCTAGAAGATTGGGCCTTGGGGCATTAATGCTAGGATTTCCTAAACCCTATCCAGAAGAACTGCTGTACAGCACTGTAGCTAGGGCGGGTGTGCATGATGGAGAAACTTCGCCAAAGCAGCTACTGGATCAAGTGTTTTTGAACCGAAAAGTCATCGCCACGGTGGACTTGCCAAGCCATGTTCAGTCAATAGCGCAACAGTACCCTGAGAATGGCGAACCCAGTACCGCCTCCCTCATCGATCAACACACGCTATTGCCAATTTACGCTCCATTCATGCCTGCAGAAAGGGTACTAAAGCTTCGCGAATGGATGACTGGAAGCTCATATGGTGCTGTGCATTTAGCTTCCGGTATAGCCGCATCAAGGGTAAAGGCAAAAAACAATCTATACGTTTGCAAGCAATGCCTGTTGGAACAACAATCAATATACGGTGAAGGTTTCTTACATCGGCTTTGGCAGGTGCCTCTAGTAAAAGTCTGCCCAATACATGGCGCACTTAGTAGAACAAACATCGAACTAGATAGTGAGCACAGGCATACGTTTTTCCCCATCGATTCTGTTGAACGTATTAATGATGTACTCATCGATAACCAAGACCAAGTCTTTGCTAAGCAAAGCGCCAATTTGCTAAATAATTATTGTGAAGGGATAAGTTATTCCCAATGGACCTTGTTTTACAAACGATTCGCGGCAAACCAGAATTACTTAAACGGATCAAGAATTGACCATGCCCAGATTCGTGAGACGGTTGTTAAGTTTTGGGGAAAGAAGTGGCTGGAGGGGGTAGGTCTTCATCCGGTAGATGCCGAAACGTCTTGGCTCAAATCCATTTTCCGCAAGCATAGAAAGAGCTTTAGTTTTGCCGAACACATTGTTGCCATAACGGCTTTATCCGAAGGGCAAGTGAACATTGCCTATGCAATTCAAGAAGCGGCTTCGCTAAAAGTACACCTTGATTCTGCAAGCACCCGAATGCCACAAACGGATGTTATCTTTGAAAGCCCAACTTCCCCGGATCAGTTGCAGTGGCTAGCGCTTCTAAGCGAGTGCTCCCCAAAACTTGCACGGAATGGAAACAAGGCGTTGTACGCGCGCCTTTATCGCAATCATCACGATTGGTTGATGGCAATTGATCTAGCGTTCCATACAGAAAGTAGCGTAGTTAACAATAGAGTTGATTGGCCTCAAAGAGACAGACAATGTGCCCGCGAACTAAAACACATAATTGAAAGCCTGGCCGATTACCTCGATGCGCCCCATCTAAGCCGCACTTTCCTTATACATCAGTTAAACCAACGAGCAACGATAGAGAAGAATCTGAGCAGATTGCCGCGCTGCGAGTTTTTACTTTCCAAATATTCTGAAAGCACGACAGAATATCAAGCTAGAAGGCTCGTACGCGCTTATTTGGTGATGAAGGAAAAACAAAAAGAAATTAAACGATGGTCCTTGATACGAGAGGCAGGCTTGAGTGATGAGCGTATGACCAATTTAGTTTCTGAGCTATTAACAGAGATATTGCGTGACTAAAAGCAAGGCGCGATTTAAGAAATTGGATGATGACTCAAAAATCTTAGGTGTAGGCTCGCTGTTCCGGGGTGTCGACCGCAAAGGCTGGGCGATCAACATCGATTTCACCGGTAAAAAGCCTCAAAGTATGCAGTTTAGCAACATCCCTGTGCTTGCTAGGAAAAGAGTGCTAAATCCGACTCAGGTGCCAAAGCCAGCCGGGCTGCCAATTGCGTTTACTATTGCCAATGCCCAAAATTGGGAAGTTGCAAGGGCTTCTGCTTGCCCTGCCTTTAATGCGCATCACCATGGCAATGATGGTAACCAACAATGCTTTGTCGTCAATGTGGATGAAAAGCGAGTCTTTATTCCGCAATTGGAAATGGCTCGGGTACTTTTTTATCACGACCCATTCCTTGCGCGATTAAGCCTACAACACGATGCCTTGTCAGAGGATTTCATGCTAGGTAAACGAGATGATGGCCAGCCACTGATTGTCGTTCGCGAAGGTGCTGAATATCCGGTTTCCTATTTTAATCGAGACGATAACCGGCGGTTCCTTAGCTGGGTTCTGTTAGATAGCGAAGCAAGAGCATCCTTCGAAAGCATTAGTAAGAATTTGATTCAAAATCAATATCAGAAAGGCAGCTATCTTCATTGGAATTTTCAGGTCGAACCACCCTCGCTCTCAGGAGTGCAACTTGGCGCACGAGGCTGGGCAGATAATGATTCAGGCAGCTTCTTTGTATGGGAAATCACTCAGTTAGATGATTTGCCATCGGAAGTCGAGGGAGGAATTGATTTCTATCACCCGAGATACGAGCGCAAAGTTGGCGGTAAACCCACTAAGGGAGATGGTAAACAAGGCCAAGCACCCGATGAGTTTGATCTTGATGATGACGAACTGTCTGACTCCGACAAAGCAACCCTGGCACTCATTTCAGAACAAGTATCGGTGTCGTTTAAGACACCACACATCACCAATCGAATTGCTCACAAGACTAAGGCCGTGAACAACATTGTTGGTGATGGTGACAAAGAGGTTCTGGACAAAGATCTAAGCCCAAATGAAAAGGAAGAGTCTGGCGCGCTCCCTGGAGGTGCCTGGAACAATTTAGATGACCAAACCGATGATGCTCACCTCTTTGTCGGAAAGTTTAAATCGTTCTTCAGCGCGATTGAGTTATTAATATCGAAGCATGGCTGTAGAAAGATTAGCGATAGACTTTTAAAACTGCCAAAAGTCGGCGATGGAAAGAAGCACTGGCTGAACGATACGCAGAACCCACGTTGTATAGCTGTCGTAGAGCTAGAGCATGGTGGCAAGTCTTTCACGATTCTTGAAATCGACACTTCCGATGGTGCGGCGAAGCTTTCGACTATGTTGTTGACCTCTGCGCCAGGTTGGGTGGCAAACAATGAGAAAGTTATCTTGCAGCGAATTATGAAAAAGTCCTTGGGCTGGCCAGCAGATTATTTCAAAGACCAGCTTGAAGAAAGCTCATATAAGGGCATTCCACACCCTGAATCAAAGCATCCTGGCTCGTTACCTCCCGAATCCATTGACCCTTGGGCACAACGGATTGCCAACTGGATTACTCGTAGTGCTTAGATTGATTACCTAGAGTTACCTACCCTATAGGTAAAGCTAGGTAATTAGCAGTGGGTGTTAAATCCTACGTTAATTATCAAACCAACTTATTTCACTTTAACTCAAATAAGTTGAGAAAAAACACAATCGTGTTAGGGTAAGCAACAGTGAAAAATCCCAAGTTTATGGTTAAGAAAACACCGTGGAGAGAGCATGATCCGCTGCCACCTAGCCCGATTAATGGGTGAGAGAAAAATGCGCATTAGCGACGTAATGCGAGAAACCGGCCTAAGCCGTACAACTGTCACGCTGCTTTACAAAGAAACCGCGCTCAAGGTGGACTTAGAGGCGCTCGATAAGCTGTGTGGTTTGTTTGATTGTGAAATCCAAGATCTATTACAAAAATCGCCAGCAGAAACCGAATTTAATGAGAACAAGTAATGACAACAACCAATGATAAAAAGCCATCAGAAGTACTCGCCATCGAAGATGGCATGACGCTGGATTACCTAACCAATAATCCAATAAAAGAAACGCCTAAAGAATTGGTTCGTCAAAAAACCTTACGCGCCTTGTTCCATGAATACGGCATCAGTGCTGAAGATATGGAGCTTGATGTAAAGGTTAAAATTGCTGGTAAGCAGAAGAAAATTGATATAGCCATTTTCGAACATGGTGCTGCTCATATTCCTGAAAATATTCGCCGCATTGTTATCTGTGATAAAGAGCCGAAAAAAGGCAAAAAATCCACGGTAAAAATGCGTGATCACGACCAAGCGCAGAAAGATCTTCAGTTGATGGAAGACATGATGCGTGAACAGGTTGGCGGTAAGTACGTGCTAGAAAAGTGCCAGTGGGGTTTATGGACCAACGGCATCGAATTTTTCTTCGTGGAAAAAGAAGAATCTCGTTTCGATACCAAGTTCAACGCAGTTGGGGATTGGCCATTAGCAGATGAGACTCTGGGGAGTCGAGATGTTGCATCAAACGCACAGCTAAGAACCGCTGACCGTGAGATGCTACTTACAGCGTTTCGTCGTTGTCACAACTTCATTCATGGTAATGAAGGGATGCCTAAAGATGCAGCATTCTGGCAGTTCTTATACCTTATCTTCTCAAAAATGTACGATGAGCGTATCGGCAATCGTGATCGTGAATTCTGGGCGTCACCAACGGAGCAGTTTGATGACGAAGGGCGCAAGAAAATCAGAACGCGCATCAATCCATTATTTGAAAAGGTGAAAAAAGCCTACCCGGAAATTTTTGCAGGTAATGAAGAAATTACTTTGTCAGATCGCGCTTTGGCGTTCATGGTGTCTGAACTTGCTAAGTATGACTTTACTCGTACTGAAATGGACGCCAAAGGCGCCGCTTATCAAGAAGTTGTTGGTGATAATCTACGTGGTGACCGTGGTCAATACTTTACGCCGCGCGGCGCAATCAAGCTCATTGTAGAAATGATGGCACCACAACCACATGAAAAAGTGCTGGACCCATCATGCGGAACTGGTGGTTTCTTAGAACAAACCTTAAGCTTCATTAACAGAAAGCTTTGTGAAGAGGAAGAAGTCAAATTAGGGGCTGAAACCACAGAAGAATTTATTTCTATTCAGCAACAAATTAAAAAGTTTGCCGAAAATAATCTTTTTGGTTGTGATTTTGATCCCTTCCTGTGTCGCGCATCGCAAATGAACGTGGTGATGGCAAGTAATGCCATGGCCAACATTTATCACATGAACTCATTGGAATACCCTCACGGGCATTTAAAAGGTGTAGAACCAGCCAAAAGTAAGATTCCAGTTGGCGATTCAAGCGGTAAAGAAGGCAGTATCGACGTCATCTTAACTAACCCGCCGTTTGGTTCAGATATTCCAGTTACTGATAAGCAAATTCTTGAGCAGTTTGATCTTGCGTACATTTGGGAGCGCACTGAAAACGGTGGCTTTAGAAAAACAGAGCGCCGTAAAGATGCAGTTTCGCCCGAGATTTTGTTTATTGAACGTTGCGTGCAGTGGCTTAAGCAAGGCGGTCGCATGGGTATCGTGTTACCAGATGGTATTTTAGGTAACCCCGGTGATGAATATATTCGCTGGTGGTTAATGCAAGAGTGCTGGGTGCTTGGTTGTGTCGACTTACCTGTAGAGTCATTTATCGTTGAAGCTAACGTAAATATCTTAACTAGCCTACTGTTCTTGAAAAAGAAAACCGATACTGAAAAAGATGCTATTGCCATCGGTGGAGAGCCTGAATACCCGGTATTTATGGCGGTTGCAGAAAAAGTAGGCTTCGATCGTCGTGGTAATACGCTGTATGAGCGTCACCCAGACGGCGAAGAGAAAGTTATCGAAGAAGAAGTTGAAGAACGTATTCGCATCAACGGCCACAATGTGGTGCGTAAGCTGAAGCGTCGTAGCAAAATTTTAGATGACGACCTGCCAAAAATTGCTAAAGCCTGGAAAGAGTTTCGCGTTAACAATCCGGAGCCATCGGTATGATCTCAAGAATAGAGGCCTACAAATACCGCTGCTTTAATACGCTGGATCTAGCCTTAGAGCAGCAGCATGTATTTGCAGGCTCTAATGGTTCAGGTAAAACAACGTTACTTGATATCCCAGCTTTGTTTGGTGATTTATTAAATGTGTCGGACATAAACGATGCGTTCTTTAAACCCACCAATGGCAAAGAGCGAGCGCGCGCAGAAGCAGCCAAAGAAGTCGTTCATCAGCTTCGAGGCGAGTACTTTATCTTGGCACTGGAAGTGAGCTTACCTCCTTCAGTTATTGAGGAACTGTTAAGAGGCGCTAGCGATGCCTGGCAGAGTAAGTTTCAGAAAAGTGAACTAAGGCCTGATACCGCGCGATACGAAATATCGTTAAGAATCAACCAGGATAAATTTCAAGTTACAGAAGAGCACTTAACGCTTTTTCCTAACAATGAGTTGCGCCCAGAACATGGCATGGGTCTTATTGGCGTAGATGATTTCAGGCGCAGTGCGCCTTGGTTTAAGGTGTTATCTCGCAGTTTAGGTACCAAGGTTAAATACCAGGCAGAGTATCAAGCTGGAAAATCATCCATGCTTGAATTTGGCCTACGAGATAACCAATTGGCTTTAGCCGCGCTACCAGCTGACCATGATTTATACCCAGCAGCGCTATGGCTACAAGAGTTTCTTATTCAAGGCTCACATTGCTACGAGCCACAATGGCCTGCAATGCGAATGGCCGCTTCGCCAAGAGATAAGCACGCCTTTAAAGCGGACGGGAGTAGTTTACCTTGGCAGGTACATGCCTTGCAGCTGAGCGATCCCGAAGGCTTAAGCGAATGGCTAGAGTTGGTGCAAATGGCGCTGCCTTCTATTGCCAAAATTGAAGCCAAGCAGCGTATTGATGATAGCTTTTGTTACCTAGAAGTAACCTATAGCAACGGTATGGTGGTTCCTTCGAGCGGTTTGTCGCACGGAACTCTGCATATCTTAGCGTTGACCATTATTCCGTATTTGCAGAATGCACCTAAGATCATCACCTTAGAAGAGCCTGAAAACGGTATTCACCCTAAGGCAATCGATGCGGTGTTAGAAGCGTTAAAGCTCACCTCTGATACGCAATTGTGGTTATCAACGCACTCACCTGTGGTGCTCGCCAATACCGAAGTCGAGCAAATCATTACCATGCGCTTTAACCAAGACGGCGCAACAGAAGTATTAAAAGGCCATGAACACCCCCGCCTAAAAACATGGAAGGGCGAAGTGGATTTAGGAACCTTATTTGCGGCCGGAGTGTTGGAATAATCATGAGAGATATTGTTTTTTTAGTAGCCGACGGTGAAATGCAAGCCACCGTAGAAGGCTTTTTCGAAAATCCGGCGTTTGATGCACGACTGCAATGCGCCAGATTTGAATTCGACACCAAGCAAGATTTGATTAAACATCCTGGAAAAGACCCTGGCGTTTATCAAAATGGCCACTACCTACTTCAAAGATGTATCGATAGCCACAGATACGCTGTTGTTATGGTCGATTTCGCGTTTAATGACAATTTACAAACAAGGGATTATCAGCAGTTTTGTGAAACTATTAAAGCCAATATGCGTGCCGCAGGTTGGCCAGATGATCGCTTTTTTGTCATGGCAATTAACCCAGAGCTGGAAGTATTAATGTGGCAAGCTGATACCAGCCGCATCGAGCATATTTTTGATTACCCAAGAGATAGAGGCGCTGGCACCTTAAGAGCTTGGTTGCAAGCTAAAAACCTATGGGATGCTGATGCACTCAAACCTGCCGATCCCAAAGCGGCGATTGATGCGGTAAGAGGCCAAAGCTGGGGGCGGAAAAAGACCCACTCTCAGCTGTTTAAGCGCATTGCCAAAGAGGTGTCTTTTCGTGGTTGTGCAGATGAGTCGTTTAATGGCTTATTGCATCAGATTCAGGCTTGGTATCCGAGGATTTACGCATGAGAATAAAAACCATACCAAGTAATTGGCTGAGTGATGAAGGGCGACGTCTTGATTGTGGTCCTTATATGACTGGAGCTAAAGAGGCGGAAAAAATAATTGACGACTGCTTATTGCCTAAGAAGGAATTAAAAGACTTTTTAGTAAATGGAGCTAAAGGTGCTTTTCATGCGGGGAGAGAAGGTCGAGTTTGGGTAAAGGAAGAACGTTATGGCGTTCCTTTCATGGGAAGTGTGGATATTATTCAGGCCAATTTAGATAGATTACCTTTGATATCCAAAGAACAGGTAAGTCGCAAACCATTATTCAGAGTTTTCAAAGATTGGGTTCTGGTCACTAGGTCTGGAACCATCGGGAGAATGACTTTAGCTAGACAGGAAATGGATGGTCACGCTTGTTCAGAGCATGTTATGAGGGTTGTTCCCGATCCAGAGAAAATATCCCCTGGATATCTGTACTGCTATCTGAGAAGTAAATTCGGTGTCCCACTTGTAGTCAGTTCGACGTACGGAGCAATTATTCAGCATATTGAGCCTCATCACGTAATTAATTTGCCTGTCCCAATTGTTGATAAGCAATTTGAGGAAAAAGCGCATGAGCTAATAAACAAGTGTGGTGATAATCGAACTGAATCTAATGCATTATTTAAAAAAGCTGGGCAGCTTATCAACGAACATTTTAGTTTTCCAAATAAACTCGCCTTATCTCATCGCATTTTTACTCATTCAGCAGCTTCATCGTCGTTAGTTCAAAAACGTATGGATGCAACTTATCACGATCGGGTTGCCCAAATGAGTGATGACTTGGTTGAACAGGCTGGCGCAGAGAAAACGTTGGCTGAGTTAGGAGTGAACACCGGCGAATCTGGTCGAATGAAACTGGTTTTCACCGAAAGTGATTATGGGGTTCCCTTTACAACGAGCGGTGAAATTTTTCGGGCCCGTTACGAACCACAACGGTTTTTAGCAAAATCAAAGTTAGGTGATGTTGCAGATTGGGGTGTACGACAAGAAGATATTCTATTGGCTCGAAGTGGGCAAGTAGGCGGCATTATTGGCACAGGTGTTTGGGCTGATTCCCGCTTTGAAAACGCAGCAGTGTCAGTCGACGTGATAAGAATTAAAGCTCAAGAATCAGAGGTTTTACCTGGTTATCTGTATGCCTATCTTATGTGTACGGATGTTGGTTACAGACAACTTATTCGGTCAGCTTCTGGAAGCTCAATTCCACACTTATCTTCCGACGATGTTTTGAAACTAAAGCTTCCTCGTATGGGGACTGCGGAAGAAAAAGCAGTACATGAGCTAGTACAAAAAGCAGGTGAGCTGGCTGCAGAAGCACAGAAGCTCGAAGATGAAGCAGTAAAAATGGTCGAAGACGCAATAGAAGCAGCAGCACCAAAGCATTAAGGAGAGGTTATGGCACAGGTATTTGCAATTGGTGATGTGGTTAACGATGAAGAGCGTAAAGCCATCGCTTGGTTAAAAGAAAAGTTACCCGACGATTACTTTATTATTCATAGCTTTGAAGTTGAACAGTATAACCAGCTGTTTGAAGTGGATATCTGTGTTGTTGCGCCCCATGCTATTTATTTGGTGGATGCCAAGGGCATTCACGGAAAAGTTGAGGTGGATGGCACCATGTGGCATACCGCCCACAACAGCTATCGCTCGCCATTGCCAAAATTACGTGGCAATGCGAAGTCGTTATCCGGCCTGATTTCTAAGCAAAATCGCGCAAACAGGGATCTGAAAAACATCTATGTAGACACTGCGGTGGTACTCACTATAGATGATTGCGAGTTCAAGGACCCAGAAGATCGCGAGCGCGGCCATGTGGTGGCACTAAAAAACAGCACCCGTTTCTTTACCGACAGTGCCCGTATTCCAGAGCGCTTTGAGCGCAATGTGACTAAGTACATTCAGATTATCGCAGAGGCCCTGGGGAAATCGGCCAAAAAGCGTAGCCATGGTGTACGTTTTGGTAACTGGGAAGTGGCTGAAACCTTGGTCGATAACCAGTACTTTACGGAATACCGTGTATTTAACATTACCGCTGGCCGCAAAGGCGGCACTGTGCTGGCTAAAGCTTATAAAGCCGACCCTTACTTACCAGATGAAGAACGCAGCAAGCAAAAGCGCCTGATTGAAAACGCGTATCGTGCCATTGCAAAAATGCCCTCGCATTCCGCCATTATTGGTGTGAAAGACTTCTTTGTTACCGAAGCGCAAGATAAATACTTGTTATTAACCGATGACATTCCTGGCGAAATCCTCAGCAAAAAGCTTAAAGACGCAAGCTCGCTGCTCACATTGGATCAGAAAAAGCGCATCGTTAATGACCTGTTGCTGGCGTTGGCGCATTTATGCCGCAATGGCGTAGTCCATCGCAATATTATCCCTGAGCATATCTTAATGGGGGCCGATGGTCAGCCAAGGCTGATTGATTTTGACTACGCTCGGATAGGGGCTGAAAACACCACCACGATTGCCGACGAAGTACAGCAGCGGATCTCAAACCGTTATAAAGCCCCCGAACTCTGGGCTGATAGTCATGCAGCGAGCTGCGCCTCGGATATGTACAGTTT
Source organism: Cycloclasticus sp. (assembly GCA_019090295.1). Lineage (GTDB taxonomy): Bacteria > Pseudomonadota > Gammaproteobacteria > Methylococcales > Cycloclasticaceae > Cycloclasticus. Next base: position 14,863 of record JAHRWG010000071.1, read on the forward strand.
AGGTCTGGTTATTTTTGAGCTGTTTAGTGGTGATGCGGCCTTTGATTCGGTCACCCAAGCTATCGAGAAATCGTGTCTGCTGGGTACAAAGTTAAGTGAGCGATATAAACAGCTACCAGCAGAGTTTGATAATTGGCTGCAAACCTTATCTCACAAAGATGCACAGCAACGTCCAAGCCCTGAAGATGCGCTGTCACAATTTAATGCACTCTGGCAACCCAAAGCAGCAGTAGAAACTACTGAGGCTAATAAACCCGAACAACTGAGTGTTAAAGCGCCGAATAATCATGAGTCTTCAGTCAATTACAAGCGTTTACCGAGTGGCTACCAGCTAACTAATAAATACGTCGTGCAGCAACCACTCGGTAAACCTGGCGGTTTTGGTATTGTGTATAAGGTGACGGATACTTTTGGTGATGTTTCGCGTGCGGTGAAGCTGATTTTGAATGATAGAGAATCAGTATTAGAGCGTTTAAAGCAGGAATACCGCACCTTGGTAAAACTGCCAGAGCACCCCTATGTGGTAAAGGTGTACGATGCAGACGTATTACCGAACCAAGGCCCTCCTTATATTGTTTTTGAGTACCTTGAAGGGCTAGATGTGAGTGAGCTGATCCAGCAACGCTCATTAACGGCACACGAAGTGTGGACCATGGCCAAGCAGGTAGCAGAAGGTTTACAGCATTTACACGAGCACAATATTTTCCACTGTGACATCAAGCCACAAAACCTGATTTGGAAAGACGGTAAAGTTCGTATCATCGATTTTAATGTATCGGTAGATGCTGAAGATCTAACCTTAGGGGGCGGTTCTCGAAAGTATTTACCACCAGATTTAAGCATTACCGAAACACCGCAAGCCTCTGATTTGGTTGACAGGGATTTATATGCCTTGGGCATTACCCTGTATCGAGCTATGACCGGTGAATACCCATGGGCCAATGTGCAGTGCCCACCTATGGACGAGTTAGCTCGTCACCCTAGTGAGTTTACCCAGAGCTTTAATTTAACCGATGATGTTTCGGCGGTACTGCTAAAACTGATCGCCCCTAAACGAGTTGACCGCTTTGAGTCCGCCGAGCAATTGCTCAAAGCACTGAATAAAGTCCAGCAGTTGAAAAAGGCGCAAACCTTATCGGAAGAAAGTACTTCGCAGTTTCATTTACCTCCTCTAGCCGACGGTTCTAATCCAAGTAAATCTGCGTTTCATGATTTTATGCTGACGCTGTATAGCCAAAGTCGGCATTCAAATGCGGGCACCCGTGGCTTAGATGATTACGCAAAGTTAATTTACGTTGAAACCGCCTTAGATACCGAGCTTGCGCCTGCAATTCTGGCTGGGCAACTGCGCTTAGTGCTAATTACCGGTAATGCCGGTGATGGTAAAACTGCATTTTTGCAGCAATTGGAGTCTCAAGTTGAAGCGCAAGGAACAAGTGTTCACTTAAACCCACAAGGGAATGGCAGCTGGTTTGAAATAAATGGCCATAAGTACCTAACTAACTACGATGGTAGTCAAGACGAAGGTAGCAAAGATAATGATGCGGTACTCGAAGAGTTCTTTAGCGTCTATCAAGGTAACGATTCAAATACATGGCCACACCACGAGACTCGTTTAATTGCTATTAACGAAGGCCGTTTGGTCGACTTTTTAAGCCAACACTCGGAAGGCTTTTCCGCTCTAAAAGCTGTGGTTGAACAAAGTTTAAAAGATGGTTCGGTGCAAAATGACGTAGCGGTAGTAAACCTAAATATGCGTGATGTGCTGGCTTCGACTCAAAGCCAACCTGAGTCTATTTTTGAACGTATCATCGGAAAAATGACCTCGGCCAAGGTTTGGCAAGGCTGTGATTATTGTGCGCTAAAAGACAAATGCTACGTTAAGCACAATATTGCTACCTTTCAAGACGAGCAAACTGGCCCTAAAGTCATCGAGCGTTTGAAGTATATTTACAAACTGACCAGTTTACGCAATCAGCTACATATCACGATGCGTGATTTGCGCTCGGCACTGAGTTATACGCTAGTCGGTGAATACTCCTGTAACGAAATTAAAGAAATCTATGCCAATGGCGAAGCTGACAAAATTCTTCATGGCTATTACTTTAACGCTTGGTGCGGTAACGACAATACGCAAGATAGATTGCTAAAGCTGCTAAGAGAAACCGATATTGCTCAAGGGTCTGACGTGCGCTTAGATCGCGGGCTGGACTTTTTAGGTTTAGATGCTGTTGATTGGTTGCAGTTCGAGCAGCGTAGTGAACATGAAACCCAACTGCTGGCCAATGTTCATCAGAGCTTACCAAATGGCACGGCACTAAGTGAGAGTAAGGAACGCTATCTATCTCATCGTAATGTGGTCGGGATGTTACGCAGAAAGGCCTACTTTGAGCGCCGTGGAGAAAACTGGCAAACATTACTGCCTTATCGTTCAGCGAAGTTATTAGTACGTTACCTCGAAGACAGTACGTTACTAAATGAAGCGAAATCGCTTGCCATTAATGCAATTAACCGTGGCGAAGGTTTGCATAATCCGATGTATTTTAACGGCCAACTGGCGATGCAAGTACGTAAGGTACACTTAGGCACTATTAGAAGTTATCGCTTATTCCCATCGGATGTTTTTTCCATTGAAGTGAAAGACTCAGCGATGAACTCGTCATTTGTGGAGCATAGTCCGCAGTCACTATTGCTTAAGTACCAAGATGCGACCGGCCTTACGGCTGAGTTGGAATTGGACTTGGATTTGTTTGAAATGCTGCATCGTCTTAATCAAGGCTACGTGCCTTCGGCGCAAGCGGAGCAGAGTTTTTATTTAAGTTTAACCGTATTTAAGAACGTATTGGCTTCAGCACCATATCAAGAGGTTTTGCTAACTACCAACGGCCAACAGTACGAAAAAATAACCCGCGACGAAGGTGGTGTGTTGCAATTAGAACGATTGGTAGCGGAGGTTCAGCCATGAAGTTAGGTAAAAAAGATAAGGCGTTTCGCACCAATAAAGTGAGCTATCTTGATTACAAAATTGTCGAAATGGATAGGGTCTTAACTCATCTATTCGCTCGGCTAAAGCACAATGGCGCATCCAGTAAATTAAGTGCTAAAGGTATGACGGTTGAGTTGTTTAAAGACGAGTTTCTAGACTCTCGTAATGGAACACATTTTAAAAACTTCTCCCAAGCCCCTATTACTATTGAAAAGTGGATTGAAACCCACTTGGTGGATTTAATTAATCGTGGCAAGGCTAACGAAGCGGTTGCTGCGCCGAGACCACTTCACGGTAATACTTATTTGTTTCGAAATCCTAAAAATTGCCGAGATTATGGTGCCTCTAAGCAAGTATATGAGTTGCTTTACCATGCCAATAATGGTCAGACTGCGATTAACCGACTCAAACAGTTTTTCTTTGCTGGTGTCGATTCTACGACAGGTCAGTATGATAGTTCGTCGCAAGTAGATGTTGAAACACAGGCAATTTTAAGACTGTCTGATCAAGTGAAGTCAGACGCGCCGGATCACGCTGACTTACAAGAACGGTTTGCGCCGCTTAATCAACAAGCAGCGGATATTTTAGCTGAAGATATCATTAAGCTGCTGACGTATCGCCAGTATATTCCTCGGTCAGTGATGGTTGAGTACATAAAGATATTGTTAGCCTTTCACCTGGCGTTATATCAATTGAAATTATTTAAGTTGCTACCGGCATTGGCTAAGAGTAAGGGCCGTAATCTCCAAGAGAGCAATAAACAAAAGACGGCACTCTATGTGGACATGACAAATGGTGCGAATGGCTTGAGTGAATCGATGGCTGAGCAAAGTGCGACGTTACACTACAAGCGTATTCCTGCTTTTATTAAAGCCTACTTCGGCGTTAAAAAACTCGATGAATTTGCAGAGTATCTATCGAAAAAAGGTAAATTATCGGGTTCTAAAACGATAAAGCAAATGTCAGTGCCTGATTTGTTCACTCTGCTGGAGTCGCCGTTAGAGCAAGAGCGCGATCAGTTTTTTGGTCAGCGCAACGCTGGAATTTTAGATGCGTCAGTATCATCTGCTCATGAGTCAGAGGATATTCCCCCAGAGATTCATGCAATTACCCAGCTCGGCTTACCTGAGTTTGAAACCTACATAGAGATTTTGTTGTTTGTCCAAGGTAATGCAATCCGTTCTGGTTTAGTCAAAAACCTAGATAGTTTTATGCTCAAAAATAAACCTGGTGCTTTGTTGGAACAACAAAGTAGTAGTACTGGTGGACGTCGATTTAGCGTTGATGGACGACTGCTAGAAGTGTTGTTACAGCTGGCGGTACTCACCAAAGGTGGTGAATTAGGTTTTCACACTAAGGAGTTAAGAGTTGATGAACTGTTAACTTTCTTAAAAGAACGATATGGCATTTTTATTGATTCGTTACCCGACACAGATGCTTTCTGTGAGTCATCAATTGATGTGAATAAAGCGCTTAGAGATAACTTATCTGGTTTTAAGCGCCGGTTACGAGAAATTGGTTTTTATCGCGATCTTTCTGATGCGTATGTAACACAAACGGTTACTCCTAGATATCAGATAAATAGTAAGCAAAATGAGAGTATGAAAGGACATAGCGCATGATTAAGGGAATTCAAACCGTTATTAAGTCAGATATTGACGGCAGCTTAATCAGTGTCCTTGTGCCTAAGTTTAAGATGTTACTAGAAACTCGCGGTGCGGGCCACTGCATGAAGGTATCTGATTTAGAAACAGAGCTGATGTACCAGCTTAGTGAGGTCGTATCTGGTGCTGTTGAGTATGCCCAGGTTGCCGTATTGGCAATGAAAGCGACGCGTAATTTTTCGGTTACCAGTACCAAGCTTGTTGAACTGCGAAACCCTGATGAACACGGCCAGCTTCGTCAGCCATTACTGATTTTTGTACCCAATGAATTAAAAACGTCCTCTGAAGACTCTTTTGGTGCAGCGACCTTTGAACAAATTGATATTTCAGATGCTTATTGGTTGGCGTTTAATCAGGTAAAAGCTGAATCTCCTGATCCGATTAAGCGGTTGTTAGACGAAGTTTACTTTATTCTTCAAGAAAAGGCGGCGCTAAAACTCAGTGCTTATCAATGGTTGCGATACGCACTAACAATTAAGGTTAATGGCTTTGATCCAAGTGTTGCTGGTGCTGCTCTTTACGAGCTGGGGTTGATTCCTGATCTGGATTTGCATCTAGATCATTCCATGTTGGTCCGCAAATTAGTTAAAAATCGTGAGTGTGTGCAAATTATAAACCGCTCTGAGAAATCAGCGATTGCGACAGTTTATGACCTGCAGCTAGAAGGTGAAGATTTTAACAAGAGATTAGCGCTTTTTCTAAATGATCAGGAAAATTTACTCGATAGCAGTTGGCGCAAGCAATTAGTGGTAGATAGCAGCAATTGGGCACTCACTTTTGATAAATGGCGCTTTCAGTATGAGGAAGATGCCACTGATGCAGTTTGTTTAACGGTGACTGAAGTTGGTTTGCCGTTTATTCCTGATGATGAAACAGACCCAAACTTGCAACAACTGATTGGCCAACAAGTATTAACGACTGGCCAAGGTGGTTTGAAAAAGTTTTCTGTGACTTTTTCTGTTTCACCAAAGCCTAGTGAAGTTAATGGTTTAGCGAAATATAAAGCTCAGGTGTTTACTCAACAAGGTGATTTTGTTGGGTTAATTAAGGTAGGTAAAGCTACATCAAAATCTACAGTTACAATCACGTTTAACAAGTTGACTGGAATCGAATGGGAAGAAGGTTGGCATTACATTCGAATTCAAGCGTTTGATGAAAACGATGAATTATTACCTTTGGTTGATGACAAACAGTGTCCAATACCGTGGGGGACGTCCAGTGCGGAGGAAGCTGGCTCACGAAATAATGAAAGTGATCTGTTTTATGTGTTGCCAGCAGCAGATGCAGAGGTTGAGCCAATTGAGGGGCGAAAAGTCAGAGAGGCGTCATTAGCTCATGCGAAGATTAAAGCTGAATTTGCCAACGTCATCGATACTGAGAAATTTGGCAATGCTGAAGTAATGGAAACGACTTGGCAGGATAGTAAGAGCAAGGCTGAGTCGATCGTCAATGTGAAATTCAAGAAAGGAAGTGGTATTCAAATTCCCGTTACCACTTACTTAAAAAACTTTGAGCAAAAAATTCTAGCTAACCCAATGGCAGCTTTGACTTGGCGTGTAGAAATTCGCAATCAAGAAGCAAGTGAGTCTGGTGCCGATGCTGTAGATTGGCCAATAAAGGGTGTAGAAAGCCAGTTTGAAAAGTTTAAATTGGCACGTGAAAAGTACTTTCAAATTATACATCAAGATGAGAAAGAGCTAATTTCTGTCGCTCATGATCATGTGTCTTCATCACATGAAGCTTACCAGTATTCCAGCAGCTATCTAGAATACCTAGCCGCGGTGTTTCAGGAAACTGAAAAGGGGCATGACTATTCGACTGAATTAGCTGCGTTACTACGCTTGGACTCACTTTCAATCGTGATATGGAATTATGACGGAAGCTATAAAAAGGCCATGTTACTGGGGCCTACACATCCACTAAGGGCTTTATGGCTAGGTGGATGGGCTTCTCTTTCAGAAGCTTGGGCAAGACAGAGTGAGAAGGTTGGTAAGGAAATTGCGGTAGGAACTAAAAACAGTTTATTAGAAGAACTCGCGTTAACCAATTTTCCTTACGTACTGCCAGACTCTCAAGGCCAGTTGATGGTCGCACTTGATAGTATTCATCCATTTTGGAGTATTCTGTCGTCTGCACAAGAAAAAGAGCCACAAGCACTCATTGATAAAATTAAAACTGCATTTGGTATTAAAAATGATTACCAGCAAGTTGGTAAGCAAAGTAGTGTTTTTCTCGCCACAAAAGTTGAAAGATATCTGATACAACATCCCTATGTGAACTGTTTATCGATCAATGTGTTTAACGCGGGGTCTGCGGGGGCCGTAGCGGGTATGCTGTTGGCTTTGAGAAAGAAGCCGGAGCTAAAGCACATTAGTTTTGATATTCGTCTATTCGTAGCTGACCCATATGCGACAGAAGTGGGTGCTGAATTATTTAAGCTAATCAATAGTGGCGAAGACAGTGAGAATGAAAACCAGCTATTTCATTCAGCAGAAAATCACTTGCAGCCGAAATTAAGTATTTCGCTCAGAGCGAGCTCTGAGTTTGAGCAGTCGCCTGATGAGTTTCAGTCTCATCTGAGCATGTTATTCGATGTGTTCCCTGCACAAGAGTTATCGGTAGTAAAACCGCAGGCTGATGAACAAGTTGCGCCTATATATGGGTTGTATCAGGACTATTGCATTGATTACTTCGATGAGAATGGGGTTGTTGCTTGGGATCGCCACACGAGACATGGTGCTGCAAAAATGCTCTTCGGCGGCCAGTTATCGGAGACAATAGCAAAACTGCCTAAAATGATGTCGGCAATAACCGCATCATTGGCGACAGGCGACTTTTCTTTGGAACAGGTGCCAGTAGTCAGGTTGGCACTGGATAGTGCTGAGAGAGCTCTGTTAAATCAATTGCATGAAGTCAGTGATTGGGTGTTCACTGTCGATAGAAACTTGGGTATTGAGTTCTTTGATCACGGTGGTAAAGACGGCCGACCAGACTATCTGATTGATCATAGTCCGGAAATGGCCTCCTCAAATACGCACAACTTTGTTATTACTTCACGTTCTACTACAGAAATAGAAGCCTTATTGAGAGGAACATTAGAACAGCATCAAATTGTTCCTGATGTAGATAAAGCGACGCGGGTTTTAGATTCGCTCAGAGCTTTGTCAGGCAGATTAGCGCTAAAACTAGCCTCAAATAGCGCTTCAAAGTCGGAAGCCTTAGGGTTGGCCTTATCCAAACTTTATCTTGAGTACCAAGGAGTGTTTAAGGACCAGATCATCGTTCCTTTAGATGCTCATCTTGAGCTTTATTCTGAACTGCAAAAGGCTGATGGTGAATTAGGTGCAGACATTAGCTTTAAAAGAACAGATTTAGCAATGTTCGATTTGGATGCTTCATCGCGCACAATTCGTTGTAATTTAGTCGAAGTTAAATGTTATTCAGAAGTCGGCGATATGACGAAGTACGAAAGTTTAAAAAAGAGCATTACTGAGCAAATCTCAGAATCTGAACGTGTTATTCAGCGTCATTTTGATTTAACGCGTACAACACCGGATAGACCTGATCGCTTGGTTAAAACACAAAAACTCTGTGTCCTTCTTGAACATTACCTTAAACGATCTGGGCGTTTTGGTTTATTGAGTTCTGAGATTGTCGAGGAAGCAAAATTTTTGCTTCGAACTTTGGAGGAAGGGTACAAGCTTTCAATTACTCGAAGTGCTGTTATTTTCGATTTTGGTCAGAATAGCTCCGGCGTTGAAAAAGAAGTCGGTATCGAGTTTCATCGTGTTGGGCGAAACCATATTGACGAATTGCTCTCCGCTAAAGTGCCTGAGGATAATGAACACAGTGAAGGGACGTTGGATTTACTTGAACTAACGCTGCCTAAGTTAACTTCGGCCGAATTTTTACATAAAGAGCGAGATAGAACCGTATCTTGGGCTGAATTAGTATCTCAAGCTGCGATCACTTTACCTGAGCGGCCAGATGCTTCGAAAGATGAAACGATTAAAGTACTGCCTTTTAATGATGAGCCAGCTACTGTTTCACCGTCGATTAGTCAGAGCGTTGAAGAAGTAAAACCTGTTGGTAATCCAGCTCCTGTAGTAGCTAATCTTGCAGAGCCAGAGCCTGACGAAATTTTGCACATTCCGAACGTCACAACGGGTAATAAAGTTGAGGTCGTTCCCCACGATATTGTTCTTGGTGTCAACGGTGATTCTGCTCAGTTTGGCCTATTGGGAGAGGTCCATGGACGGAAAATAGCTTTAGATTTAAACCATACACACACGCTAAGTTTATTTGGTGTTCAAGGTGGGGGCAAAAGCTATACATTAGGCTCAGTTGTGGAGATGGCAACTAAATCAATTCCATCGATCAATACGCTACATAAAGAGTTGGCGAGTGTGATATTCCATTACAGTGCTACTCAGGACTATAAACCTGAGTTTACGTCAATGATAGCTCCAAATGACGATGTCACGCAGTTAGCTAAGCTTAAAGAAGTATATGGTGCGGAGCCAACTTCCCTAGATGATGTTGTTTTGTTAGCTCCTGAAGATAAGTTAAACGAACGTCGTGCTGAGTACCCTGGAATTGAGGTACACCCATTGAAGTTTTGTTCTTCTGAATTGCAAGCAGGGCACTGGAAGTTTTTGATGGGGGCTATCGGCAACCAAGCCGCATATATTCGCCAAATAGGCAATATTATGCGTAAAAATCGCAATAACCTCTCGATTCAAGCGATAAGGGACGGAATACAAAACTCTAGTCTTTCGGATTCTCTTAAAGACCTAGCAGACATGCGTTTGGATTTTGCTAAACAGTACATTGATGACCAATTAAACGTTGGTTCGCTGATTCGACCAGGCAGAATGATCGTTGTAGATGTTCGAGACGAATTCATCGAAAAAGATGAGGCATTAGGCTTATTTGTGGTGCTTCTGCAAATATTCTCGGAAGCCAAGTACCAAGGGCAATCTTTTAACAAACTAATTGTGTTTGATGAATGTCATAAATACATCGATAGTCCAGAGCTAGTAAAAGGGCTTGTGGAAACGGTACGTGAAATGCGCCACAAGGGCACCAGTGTCATGATTGCCAGCCAAGATCCACCGTCTGTACCGGTGGAACTTATTCAGCTTTCATCACAGATTATTCTGCATAAGTTCAACGCTCCGGACTGGTTAAAGCATATTCAAAAAGCCTGTATCGGTTTGAAATCACTAACGCCTGAGAAGCTTGGAGCGTTAAAACCAGGTGAGGCATATATTTGGTCTAGCAAAGCCAGTGATAACGCATTTGTCAGCGGCGCAATGAAGATTCAGTGTCGCCCAAGAGTGACTAAGCACGGTGGGGATACTTTGACTGCCTTGTAAGAAAAGGACCCGCTACACAGGGTATTGAATATTGCCCTCAAGTGGACCAAATATGTATCGAGTGAAACTTTGTTAACAACTTTATTGTTACGTTTTCTGAGGTGAAAATGCGCAGTAGGGTAAAAAGTTAACAACTTTATTAATTTTCATGAAAAAGCCCTCTAAGAAAATCAATAACTTAGAGGACTATTTATTAACAACTTTATTGTTCACCATCATTCAGACTCACTCGCTGCGCTCCCTCCCTTAGCTGCGGCTTCCGGTGAGGCTATTGAACCCCTGGCAAACGCTCTCTGATATGAACACGAAGCGACGAGAGAGCATGGAATTACCCCAGGAGAAACAGCTATGAACAACACTCAAGTAAAAAACGACGACCAAAACAAATCAAATTCAAAAGAATCCCTCCGGGGGGAAGCTCCTC
>JAHRWG010000072.1 GCA_019090295.1 Cycloclasticus sp.
CGTCAGATGTGTATAAGAGACAGCCTCATAGGCGACACCATCAACATCGACCACTGGTTTCGCAAATGGGCAAAAATTAAACCCAACAATAACTTCTTCAACCCATTGTCGAGTTTGGTTAACGATGATGCTTTTATCCATAAAGGGGCTTACCAAACAAGGTCATCAGGGACAGCAAAATCAGCATACTCATCATCAACAGCGGCCGATTTTTTTTCACTTAAGTCAATCACACGCTGCGGGTCTCTCTCGGCAACTTTATCAGCCACATCACGTAAGACGACTTCGTAACTTTTACCCAAATTAATCACTACCGCCTGACCAGAAACAATCTTCTTACGTAAATCATCTGAGATATAAATTGTTTTTATTTTATTTTTATCACTAAAATTAAAGGCATTACCATCATCATCTTTTGCCAGCTTATTCGCATTAACTAGTTGGGCTATTTGCGCATAAGTTTCCCTTCTTTCTATTTTTCGTTGACGTTTTTCATTGAGTAATCGGTCTTTTTCTAGTTGCTCAGCCCTCGCTTTTTGCGCCCAAAAGCCTGCTTGATTTTGCGGTTCTATTTTATTTTTTTGCTGCTGCTGAGTTTTTTTCCGCTTAACAATCTTTACTTTATTGGCTTTTGATTTAGTGGTTAAACCAGCGTTCAACAACTGATCTTGTAAGGAGATATTTTTCATAATATGAGGGTATAAAAGGCTCGTTTAGTCAATTTGAACACATATTAACTAATGTTCACGTAAGAAGTTATAGCGCGCATTCTACCTGTTATTGCTCAACTAGAACATGCATCGGTGGCTGATTAATGGCATCTTTAACACCCCATAAACCGGCCAATGTCACTGACACGGCTGACAACAAAGGCACCCATACCCACAGTAATAGATTAACCGTGTAATCTAAGTGCATGACAAACGTATATAAGCCATAGGTAATAAGTTCCGACATGATAACGGCCAGAAGCCCCGAAAGCCCTCCTAAGCTGGCAAATTCAATGATCTGAGCTCGCCGTAGTAAGGCTCTGCTAGCACCTAATGCTCGCATTAATGCCGCCTCTGATATACGGCTGTCTAGTGTTGATTGAACGGCTGTAAATAAAACAACAAACCCTGCAGCTAGAGCAAAGTACAATAAATAATTAATCGCAGCGGTCAGTTGAGTCAAAATTAATTTGAACTGTTTAAGCATCGCTTCCACTTCAAGGACCGTTAAACCACTAAACTCTTGCACTAAGCCATTTAGAAAGGGCTGACTGCCTTCTGGTAAATAAAAACTGGTCATATAACTCATTGGGAAACCTGCTAATACCTTTTCATGAAAAAGCATGTAAAAGTTTGGCTTCATCGTTTCCCATTGCACGCTACGTATATGTGACACCGTCACATCCAGCTGCTCACTCCCTATGCTAAAGCTTAGAACATCCCCCAACGTCACTTGTAAACTGTCCGCTAATTGACTTTCAATAGAAACCGTCTGTTGATCAACCGCTGTCCATTCCCCTGCCACTGTTCTATTGTCGCTAGGTAGTTGCTCTCCCCACGTTAAACTAAGGTCACGTTTAACTGCACGTTCCCCTTGTGAGTCTGGAGTCACTAGCGTCTCAACCCCTTGTCCATTAATACCGATTAGACGCCCTCTTACAATAGGGTGAAATGTCTCCACGGATAAACCCGCTTGTTTGAAACGCTCCTTAAGCAACGGAACTTGGGCAGGAAAGATATTAATGGCAAAATAATTGGGTGCTTTATCGGGCAATTGCTCTTGCCAATCAGCTAGCATATCGTTGCGAACGGTTAGGCTCAGCAACATGGCTAATAGCGTCAAACTAAACGCCAGCACTTGATTAACGCTGGCACTTGGCGCACGTGTTAGGCCTTGCAAGCCCAGACGGGTATTCAACGTTAGAGAGGGCAGTATTTTGCGTAATTGTCCTAACAGACTATGCAAGAAAAAACTTGATACGGCTATCACCGCTAAACCACCTATCACTAAGGTTAGCACTAGTTTAGTATCTTGGACATACTGCCAAATCAGTATTGAAAGCAATGTCAGCACCAAGCCATAAACAAGCCAGCTACTAGTAGATGCCGGCACCACGTCCCGTCGTAATACACGCAAAGGAGATACTTTGTGCAAACGCAGCAAAGGCGGCAAGGCAAAGCCAATTAAAATGGCAAAGCCCGTCACAAAGCCCAATATAACAGTCATAAAACTTGGGTCTGCTGTTGTTGATGGTAGTAGGTCTTGTAGCAAGTGAAATAAGCTTTGCTGAGTGAGCCAACCAATAATTGACCCCGCCGAGCAGGCCACTAAACCTAGCACCAGAAATTGATATAGGTATAGTTTCAATATGTCACGTTGCTGACAGCCTAAGCAACGAAAAATGGCCGTCGTATTCAAGTGCCGCTCACTGTATCGCTGAGTCGACATGGCAATGGCCACACCCGCAATTAAAATCACAATAATGCTAGATAACCCTAAATAACGTTGCGCTCGTGTCAGCGCACCACCCACTTCTGGGCGATCTTCATGTATATCCATAACACGTTGAGAAGGCGTTAAGCGTGATACTAACCAATTATTAAACAACTTAATCGTTGAAGGGTTACCGCTAAATTGATAAAAGTACTGAGCCCGACTACCTGGTTGAAGCACTTGAGTGGCTGCTAAGTCGTCTTCATTAATCATCACTCGCGGCGTCAGGCTATATAAGTCACCACGTTTATCTGGTTCATACGTAATCAGCTGAGTAAAGGTAAGGTTACGTTCACCCACCTTTACTTGATCACCGAGCGCCAGATTTAAAGTTGAGACGATACGCTTATCCAACCAAACTTCAGCAGAATTAGGACCATGAATCCTTACGATTTCTTGATGGCCATTCACCCCCCTTGTTTTTAATTCACCACGCAATGGGTATGAGTGAGAAACGGCCTTAACACTGGTGAGCAGCATCGCTTCATTTTCAATCAGTACTGTTGAAAACTCCACTGTTCTGGCTTGCTTTAAACCCATCTCTTGAGCTTTACCCAACCATTCTAAAGGGACTGTATTTGGACTGGTTACCACCAAATCTGCCGCTAGAAATGCAGCAGCTTGCAAGTTCATTGTGCGCTGCAATCGATCGGCAAATAAGCTAATCGCGGTTGAGCTACTCACCGCCAAAACCAATGCTAAAAACAACAATGTCAATTCACCACTTCGCACATCACGCCATAAAAGCCGTATTGACATTTTTAGTTGATTCATAGCATATGCCCAGCCTCTAAACGAACCATTTTTTCACAACGCTCCGCCAGCATGTCATCATGAGTAACCAACACTAAGGTGGTATTTTTTTCTTTATTCAACTCAAATAACAGCTCAATAATTTTAAGCCCCGTCTGACTGTCTAAGTTACCCGTTGGTTCATCAGCAAATAGAATACTTGGTTCCGTCACAAAAGCTCTCGCCAGAGCTACTCGCTGCTGCTCACCACCAGAAAGCTGCAGAGGCGTATGATGTAAACGATGCGCCAACCCCACCCGTTTTAGTAACGCCATTGCCGCTGATTTTGCCTTTTTATCTGCTCGCAACTCCAGCGGCAACATGACATTCTCAAGGGCTGTTAGGCGCGGTAACAATTGAAATGACTGAAAAACAAAACCAACCAATTCATTACGTATAGCGGCTCGCCCATCCTCGTCTAACGAGGTCAGGACGTGACCATTGAGTGCTACCCGCCCCGTACTCGGGCTATCTAAACCAGCAAGCAAACCTAGCAAGGTTGATTTACCAGAACCTGATGAACCAACTATCGCTATACTTTCTCCAGGTTTGACGGCTAAATTAACCGAGGATAAAATAACTAACTCACCATTTGCAATCGGCACGGTTTTACCCAGCTGATCTGCCTCAATCATTAACTTACTATTTAACATGTTAAGACTCTTATTATTCGTATCAATTATTATTTTCTCAACCCTATCGGTGGGTAAATCCATTGTCGTCTTAGGTGATAGCATCAGTGCAGGCTACGGCATGAGCCTAGAAAAGGCTTGGGTTAATTTGTTACAAAAAAAATTATCCCAAGAGAACTATTCATACCAAGTCATTAATGAAAGTATCAGTGGTGATACTACACACGGCGGCTTAGCCCGTATTGATTCCGTGCTAAAAAAACATCAACCCACTATTATTTTAATTGAATTAGGTGCCAATGATGGCTTACGAGGCCATCCGCCTTTACTGATCAAAAAAAACCTACGTGAGCTGATCAAAAAGTCCCAAAACGCTGGCGCAAATGTCGTACTACTTAGTATGCGTATCCCCACTAATTATGGCAAACGTTATACTGATTTATTTTATGATAACTACTCTGATTTAGCTAAAGAGATGAGTGTGCACGTTGTGCCCTTTATTTTAGACAAAATCGCTACAAACCAACACTTAATGCAAGCTGATGGTTTACACCCTAACGGCCAAGCGCAACCCATGATCGTTGAAAACATATGGCCTTTTTTAGCTCCAATTTTATCTCCTTGAAACACAGTTCCCTGCCTTAAAATCACCAATAATGTCTAGGTCTTCTGCCATAAACTAGGCTGTTAGTTAACCTTCTTATGAAAAACATTTAAACGCTGTCTCCTCTTTTAAACACATAAACCGCCATCAATGAGTCCAGTATTAATTAAATGGCATTAAATGATTGACCTATAAAAAAATTCCCTTATGATACCGCCTTCGACAGCAAGGGTGAATAGCTCAGCTGGGAGAGCGTCGCCCTTACAAGGCGAATGTCGGGGGTTCGATCCCCTCAGCACCTGTCTCTTATACACATCTGACGCTGCCGACGAACTC
>JAHRWG010000073.1 GCA_019090295.1 Cycloclasticus sp.
TAGGTGAGGTGAGTGCACTTTATTTATTAATTCAATACTCCTTTGTTTTAATGTTAATTGGCTTATCGCTGGTAACCCTAGGTCGAGGGACAAAGTACACCTATGCACCTATTTTATTATTACTCTTTTCAATTCCTTTGCCTTATGTGATTGAGGTGTTGTTAACGGCTAAATTACAATTAATATCATCATCACTTGGCGTATCGTTTATCCGTTTCTGTCAAATCCCAGTGTTTTTGGAAGGCAATGTTATTGATTTGGGGGTTTATCAACTACAGGTAGTTGAGGCTTGTAGTGGTTTGCGTTACCTATTTCCGCTAATGAGCTTAGGGTTCATTGCGGCTTACTTTTATCAAGCAGCCTTTTGGAAGCGTGCATTTATTTTCCTAGCCACCATTCCTATTACTATTCTAATGAATAGCTTTCGTATAGGAGTGATTGGCGTACTGGTTGATAACTGGGGTATTTCAATGGCAGAAGGGTTTTTACATGACTTCGAAGGTTGGATTATCTTCATGGCCTGCGCATTTATTCTATTTTTGTTGATTTGGAGTTTGGAAAAGCTAAGCGGCAATAAAGCCGGCTTGGGTTCGGTGTTTGGTATAGTTGAAGTACCTGCAACTCAGCAAGCGATTAAAGGTGCAGTTAGCTCACTCCCCTTGTGGGTGGCAACAGCATTATTGATTTTGGCAGGGGTTTTGGTGAATTTTCTGGATGAACGAACAGAAAACTACCCTGATCATAAGGCGCTGGTTAATTTCCCGATGAATATATCTGCTTGGAATGGGAAACAGGAAAAACTAGATAATGCTGTTGTAGAAAAATTGGGCATGACCGATTATCTCATGGCAAATTATGTTGATGAGCAGCATTCACGTATTAATTTTTATATTGCTTATTACCAATCGCAGCGTAAGGGGGTCTCGCCACATTCACCTAGGGTTTGTATTCCGGGTGGTGGTTGGGAAATTGTTGAGTTTGAACGAATTGAAGCGGCTGGGCACCCTGTTAACCGAGTGGTTATTAAAAAAGGCAACCAACGGCAGTTGGTTTATTATTGGTTTCAAGGGCATGGCCGAGTGGTTGCAAATGAGTACATTAATAAATGGTATTTGTTTTTAGATTCTATATTCAAAAATAGAACAGATGGTGCCTTAGTTAGGCTATCTACCGCAGTAAATGAGCTAGAGGGTATTGAAGCATCAGATGCCAAAATTATTGGTTTTATGCGTGAGTCAAAACCAGAACTGAATAAATTTATCGTTAATTAGGGACTATTATGAAAATGTATAAACGAATTATGGTAACGGCATTTTGCTTATTTGGGGTCGTTGCATGCGGGTCATCAGTTGACAGTGCAAGCGCTTACATTGATAGCGGTAAAGAGTTACTAGCCGATGGTAAGCCTGAAAAAGCACGGGTGGAATTTAAAAATGCCATTCAAGTGGACCCTAAAGTGTCAGAATCGTATTACCAATTAGCGTTGCTAGATGAAAAGGCTAAACGATGGAAGAGCATGTTTGCTAATTTATCGCGTGTCGAAAATTTAGATACTAAACATTACG
Organism: Cycloclasticus sp.; assembly: GCA_019090295.1. Lineage (GTDB taxonomy): Bacteria > Pseudomonadota > Gammaproteobacteria > Methylococcales > Cycloclasticaceae > Cycloclasticus. The sequence continues at coordinate 1,566 of JAHRWG010000073.1, forward strand.
ATGCAGTGATTAAATTGGGGCAGCTATTTTTGTTATCGGGCAATTTTGATGAAGCCTTGACGCGCGCTAACAGGGTTATTACAGAAGATGCAAACAACCCTAAAGCATGGGTGTTGCGTTCTAGTATTGAGCTTAAAAAGGAAAGTTATGGCTTAGCGTTAAAGGATGTGAATCATGCATTAAGTCTAGCGGTTGACAATACCGAAGCGGTGTCTTTAAAGGCTATTGTTTTGAATAAGCAAGGTGAGGCTAAGCAAGCATTGGCGCTATTAACAAGTCAATTAGATAAAACCCCAAACGATCTGCCACTGACTATGATTAAGCTCAGTATCTTAGAGGAGCAAAAAGACTATGCGGCTATGGAAGTGGTTTATGAGGCACTAAGAACTAAACATGCCACTGAAACATGGGTGTCTGTTTCCTTGGCTAAATTATACAATATGCAAGGCAAATACCTTAAAGCAAAAGAGGTGTTAGAGAGCTTTGTAAAAGCCCAGCCTGCTAACAAAGAGGCAAAATTACTGTTGGTTTCATTAGTGCAAACAAAAGAGCCAGAGTTAGCAGTCACCCTGTTAGATGGTTTTATTCGGGCAGATGCAACAGCATTTGACCTTCGCTTTAAAAAAATCGGCTTGCTAATTTCACAAGGCCAAACAGCGGCTGCAATAGCAGATTTAGAAGCGATTAGTCAGCAAGCTAATGCTGGTGAGAGTGCCAATAAGGCAAATGTAATGTTGGCAAGTTTCGATATGCAACAAGACAATAAAGAAGCTGCTAATAAAAGGCTGGATGAGGTTTTTCTAAAAAATCCTGAGCATGAAGCAGCCTTATTGCTAAAGGCACGGATAGAGGTGGTCAGTGGCGATATTGATGCAGCAGTAACACGGTTACGGATTGTTTTGCGTAATAACCCTGAGTCGGAACAAGCCTTGGTATTATTGGCGCAGGCCTATATGAACAGTGGGTCTGTTGAATTGGCAGAAGATAGTTTCCGTCAAGCGTTGGTGGTTAACCCAGGAAATACGGCAGCTGCTCTATCAGTGGCAAAGGGGTTGATGAAGTCAAAGGATTTGAATAGAACTGAAACGGTGTTGATGAATGCGTTAACTAAAACACCAAACAACGACGCTATTTTACAAACACTTGCGCAGGTTAGGCTTCTAAAGAAGGATTGGTTGGGTACGCAAAGCATTGTTGATACTTTGTTTGAATCTAAGAAAAACTTTGCTGTTGCCTCTTATTTGTCAGCACGTATATCTCAAGGGCAAGAACGTTATGTTGATGCAATTGAAGAGTATAAAAAAGTATTACAAGAGCGTCCAGGTATTGGTCGAGCAATACAAGGTTTAGCGTATTGCTCAATGAAGTTAGGTCAACAACAGGAACTGTTGACGTATTTGGATGAGTTTACAGCGAGTAATCCACGTCAGTTTACGGCGTACTTGGTGCAATCAAACATCTATGCTAAGGATAAAGCTTGGGAGCCAGCGATTGCGGTATTACATAACGGACTTACAGTAGAGAAAAAATGGTTGGGTGGGTATAGTGCGCAGGCCTCAATTTATTTAAAGCAAAAACTGCACGATAAAGCCATCAATGCCTACTTAGCAGGTCTACAGATAGCACCAAAAAGTAATGGTTTAGCGATGCAGTTAGCTTCCTTATACGAGCAGCAAAAAGACTTTATTAAGGCAAAAAAGCTGTATGAGCAGGTGCTTGAACGTAACGCGACAATAGAACCAGCCATTAACAACTTGGCCAGTTTGTTAACTGATCAGTTTCGTTCAGAAGCTAATCTTAAAAAAGCACAGGAAATTTCAGAGCGCTTTAAAAGTGCAACAGAGCCTTACTACCTAGACACTTATGGTTGGGTTAATACACAACTTGGTTTATTGGATAATGCACAAAATGCATTAGAAAGTGCAGTGCTGAGTGCGCCAAATGTCGCTGTTTTTAATTATCACTTAGGGCATTTATACCAGTTACAAAATAAGCCAGTAAAAGCTACTCAATACTTAAATATAGCTAAAAAACTAGCCGATAAACAAGGTGATGCAAAAATGAGTGAACAGGTATCCGCTTTGTTAGCCAAAACAGAATAGAACGTAGGTTGGGCTGGCACAGGAAGCCCAACAAGCAAAGGTTGAATTTAAAGATACATTTATAGCTTATGATTGTTGGGCTTAAAAAGCATAGCCAAACCCATGAAAACACTTACGTTGGTACGAAAATATAATTACTCAAACGTAGGTTGGGCTGACGCAGGAAGCCCAACAAGCAAAGGTTAAATTTAAAGATACCTTTATAGCTTATGATTGTTGGGCTTAAAAATCGCAGCCCAACCTACGAAAATATTCACGTTGGTACGAAAATATAATTACTCTAACGTAGGAAGCCCAACAATAACCAAGATGCATTTATGACAAATGACGGTACGATCTATTTTCTTTAAACGCCATACCTTATGGTTACCGACTATTTGGTTTCTAGTAATGCTGTTATTAGTGCTTAGCTTAACGCTTTTATTGGGTTTTAGAGGCATTGCTTGTTTCTTAGCGCAAACAAGCCCTAATCACGGTGAATACCTAGTGGTTGAAGGTTGGCAAGGTGAACAAGGCCTGCAACAGGCCTTGTTGGTATTTAATGACCCGAAAAACAATTATAAATACTTAATTACAACGGGTGGGCCAAATACCCAATGGGGAGGGGAGGTTTGGCCAAACTATGCAGATAAGTCGGCTAACTATTTTGTGTCTCATGGGTTAGTGGCTGAAAAGCTGGTGTCTATACCAACCCCTGCATCGGCGCAAAACCGTACCTACTTAAGTGCAGTCATGGTGCGAGATTGGTTTGCCCAGCAAAGTATCAACGTAAATGAGCTGGATGTTTTTACTCAAGGGGTACACGCAAGACGTACTCGTTTCTTATATGAACTAGCCTTACCAGCCAGCAGTATTGGCGTTTATGCCAATGAGCCTGAAGGCTATCAATTACCTATCTGGTGGAAAAACAGTCAAGGTGCTAAAACAGTACTAACAGAAGTAATAGGCTTTATTTGGACTGTTTGTTTCTTTGAGCCTGGCACCGTCGGGTCACATCAAGAAAGGTGGGGGCGGTACTAGCTTGTAACTCTAATTTATTAATGGAGCCGTTAATTATGTAGGGTTTCCTGAACTAAAACCTTTTTAATGTGAGTTGTTAGTACCAAGGTACAATACTTAACTAAGCCTAGTTCACCTATAATTCACTTTCACTACAAGGATTGATACGCGTGAGACTATGGGATTAAAAATAAAAAACGTTGGTGTGTTCTTAGGGGCTATGCTTCTTAGCACAATGGCGGTTTCAGCAACGATTGATGGCGTTATTACACAAGGCTCATCTGAATACCAAGCCAGTACCGATGGTGTTGAAGGATCGGCTAAGTGGCATTCAAAAGGCAATTATTCAAATGACCCCGACTCTGACGATTACTCAGATGGGGAAAACCATGAGTATGATGATGCGAGCACCGGTGATCGTTGGGATATTAACTACCTTGGTACCAGTGTTGTGGATGGGAGATTCCAATTTGGCGCTGTTGGTGGAAAGATTCTAAGCGGTAGAGAAACGGGTACTAATATTTATTTGGGTGATTTTGCGATTAGTGTCAATGGTTATACCGACCCTACGGAAGACTCAACGGGTTTTGATTATGCGCTCAGAGTACTAGGTGTTAATAACAAAACAGGTGTGGCGAGGTTTTCATTATTACAAGGTGGTGTTTGGGAAGAGGCAGATATCTATGGTGGTCTAAGTGGGCACACATCTGAAACGTATCGAATGAGTAATTCTAATGGGCACTTAGAAGAAATTTTAAGGTTTAATGGAAATTGGACTAGAAATGGTAGGGGTGATGACAATGTGCTTGAAGGCGAGTTTAATTTAAGTTATCTCGGCTTGTTTGATGCAGCAACAGGTGGAACGATAAGCACCTACCTAACCATGGCTTGCGTTAATGATGAAGCATTAGTCGATATGCACGTACCACCGGCTGTGCCAATTCCAGCGGCATTATGGTTGTTTGGCCCTGTGTTGCTGGGAATGATGGGTATTAGACGGAAATACACATAATGCTCTAAATAAGCGTTCCAAATCATATTTAAAAACCGTAGCCGAGAAATTGGCTACGGTTTTTTTATGCCCTCGGTTGTTGGGCTTTAAAAAGTGCACCCCAACCGACTGAAGCACCTAATATATCATGAGATCTAAAGACTCAAAGATAGGTTGTGGCTGACGCAGGAAGCCCAACAAATTATCCAAAACTAACGATGTGTAGCTCCCTCGTTTGCTGGGCTTCAAAAAGTGCATCCCAACCAAGGGAAGCACCTAATATAGCATGATAGCTAAAGACTCAAAGTTAGGTTGCGGCAGACGCAGAAAGCCCAACAAGCCATGAAAGTTAACTAAGTGTAATGTTCCCTTGCCTGTTGGAATTTAAAAAGAATAGTCCAACCGACGAGAGTAATTAATATGGCATGATAGCTAAA
>JAHRWG010000074.1 GCA_019090295.1 Cycloclasticus sp.
AAAGCGCCTTAAGTGATTGTTATTCTTGCAAACTTGCGTTTGCCAACTTGCATCACACATTCAGACCCCTTGCTTAACACTTGTGACTTATCTTTAACTTTCTCACCATCTAGTTTTACTGCACCTTGCTTTATCATACGATACGCCTCTGACGTGCTTGCGGTTAAGCCCGCATCTTTTAAAGCGTTTGCTATTGGGTATGAGTCATCTGACACTAAGGCTACCTCCTTTATATCGTCAGGCACCTCACCTCTTTTAAATCTGGCCGTAAAGGCTTCATTAGCCCCTATTGATGCTTCACTTCCATGAAAGCGCTCAACTATTTCCAGCGCTAATTTTACTTTTATATTTTTGGGGTTTTCCTTACCTTCATCACATTGCTTGCGCCAGCTTGTAATGCTTTCAATGTCGCAATAGCTTAGTAAATCATAATATCGCCACATTAATGTGTCTGAAATAGACATTAGCTTGGCAAACATCTCATTTGGCTCATCATTTATGCCAATATAATTACCTAGCGACTTTGACATTTTCTGAACACCGTCTAAGCCTTCTAGTATAGGCATTGTGATAACCACTTGCGGCGCTTGGCCATATACTTCCTGCAATTGACGCCCAACTAACAGGTTAAACTTCTGGTCTGTACCACCTAACTCTACATCTGCTTTTAGAGCAACCGAGTCATACCCCTGTATCAAGGGATAAAGGAATTCATGGATAGCTATCGGCTTTCCATTTGTGTAACGCTTATTAAAATCATCCCTCTCAAGCATTCTGGCAACTGTATGTTTTGCTGCCAACTGTATTAAGTCTCCCGCGCTAAATTCTGACATCCAGCTTGAGTTAAATACCACCTCAGTTTTTTCTGGGTCTAGTATTTTAAATACCTGTTCTGTGTATGACGTTGCATTTTCCGCCACTTCTTCTTTTGTTAACGGTGGTCGCGTCACTGACTTGCCCGTTGGGTCTCCTATCATCCCGGTAAAGTCACCGATTAAGAATAAGATTTTATGACCAGCATCTTGAAATTGTTTTAATTTATTAAGTAATACCGTATGCCCCAAGTGTAAATCAGGCGCTGTTGGGTCAAAGCCTGCTTTAATGCGCAATACCTTGCCCGATTCTAGCTTCTTCTTTAAATCTGCCTCAACAAGCACCTCATCAGTGCCTCGTTTAAAATGCTCCATTAGCTTTTGGGTAGAGTCATGCACGGTATCGCTTTTCCTTTATATGAAAATGTATAGGTTGTGAAAGATACGTTATCTTCTGTAAAAATCAACTTTTATAATGCTATTCTTGTTTCTTTTATCTAGTTTTACAGCCTCATACGTTCTAACCTATACTATATATTGAGTTTAGATGTATTTACGTCAAGCTTTAGATCCTGCATATTAATTTGGTAACTTTACACTATGAAAAAAACAAGCATTATAAACCGTGACTTTAAAGCTTTGTCTATTGGCAAGGTTGCTCGCTCTCGGTCCAGTCTTTTATTTGTACTGCTTGGCACTTTAGGCTTATTTATTACCGTTTTGTATTTTAAAGGCAATGTCTCTAACCCATCCGACCGAGAAGCTACCTCACGCGAAATACCCATTGACCTACCCGATGCGTCTAGTAAAGTACAAAGCACTCAATTAAGCGTCAACACTGCCCCAGCACTTCCAAAGCCTACTAGCCCCCCATCACCTAGCCCTCAAAAATGGACACCGTATACCGTTAAATCTGGTGACAATTTAGCTAAAATCTTCAAACATTTCAGCCTGTCCGCTTCAACCCTTCACCACATCATCAATTCTAGCGAACAGGCAAAAGCACTAACAAAAATAAAACCCGGCCAAGTCATTAAGTTTTCAAAAAATGCCAATGATGGTTTTCTTGCGCTTGAGTATGCCTTAGATCCCGTAAGGTCCTTACGAATTCAGTCTATTCTTTCTGGCTATGAAAGCACCCTCATTGAAAAACCTGTAAAAATCGTGCATAACACGGCATCAGCTGTTATTAACAACTCTCTTTTTTATGATGCTAAACAGGCAGGGTTGACCGATAGAACCATTATGGAACTCGCGACGATATTTGGCTGGGATATTGATTTTGCTCAAAACTTAAGAAAAGGGGACTCTTTCTCACTACTATACGAATCTAGATATACTGGCAACACTCAACTTGAGAACGGTCATATTTTAGCTGCCGAATTCATCAATAGAGGCTCAACCTATCAAGCGGTTAGGTTTGTTGATAAAAATGGTCATGCAGAATACTTCTCCCCTGATGGCAAGAGTATGCGCAAGACATTTTTGAGAAACCCTATTGATTTCGCACGGGTAAGTTCTCATTTCAATTTGCGTCGAAAACACCCTGTACTTAATCGAATTCGTGCACATAAAGGCGTTGATTACGCCGCATCTACCGGCACACCCATTAAAACAACCGGTGATGGCCGAATTGTTTACCGCGGCGTAAAAGGAGGCTATGGGCGTGTTGTCATCATTCAGCATGGTCAGAAATATAGCTCCCTGTATGCACACCTATCAAAATATGGTCGTTATAAAAAAGGGGCGCACGTTAAGCAGGGTCAAGTCATAGGTTATGTTGGCAAATCAGGCTTGGCGACTGGCGCGCACTTGCATTATGAGTTTAGAATAAATGGCGTTCATAAAAATCCATTAACGGCTAAGTTTCCTGCTGCCACCCCCATTAATAAAAACTTAATGAGCGAGTTCAAGCAGCAGACGACTCCATTGCTATCCCAACTAAGAACTGCCAAGCAAACACATTTAGCACAGAGCCGTTGAATTAAATATGAAAGAGCTCTACATAGGGATCATGTCAGGTACAAGCCTAGATGGGACCGACGTGGCTATTGTTGATTTTTCTAAACAAGCACCTCGACTGGTTTCAAGCTTCTTTCAGCCATACCCTGCCAAATTGCTTGCTCGACTTAACGCTATTTGTCGCCACTCGGATGTTAATTTAGATGAGCTCGGTCAGCTAGATGCGACACTCGGTTTGTTTTATGCTCAGTGCGTACTGCAAACCTTGACCTTAGCTAAGCTGCAAGCGGACGACATTATCGCTATCGGCTCTCATGGCCAAACCATTCAACATAGCCCTAACGTCCCGCAAGCATTTACTCTGCAAATTGGTGACGCCAACCGTGTTGCTGAAAAAACAGGCATCTCTGTTGTTGCCGACTTTAGACGTCGAGATATGGCTGCGGGAGGGCAGGGCGCCCCGCTTGTCCCAGCTTTCCATCAAGCCATGTTCCAATCAAGCTCAGAAGACTTAGCCATTATCAATATTGGTGGTATTTCCAATATCACCGTTCTTCCTGCTAACTCTCATACTCCAATCATTGGTTTTGATTGCGGCCCAGGCAACACGCTTATTGACCAGTGGTGCCAACACCACTTGGGCATAAATTATGATGAGGATGGTCATATTGCCAAGCACGGGCATGTTAACCAACCCTTACTTAATAGCTTATTATCAGACCCTTATTTTAAGCGAGAGCATCCTAAAAGCACGGGGCCAGAATACTTTAATTTAACGTGGTTGAATAAACACCTTCAACATCACCCTACCAGCATCAATGATGTGGTTACTACTCTGTGTGAACTAACCGCAATGTGCATAGCGGAAAGTTTAGCCGCTTTTCCACGCACCGATTCAGTGCTTCTTTGCGGCGGCGGGGTTAATAATCTTTTTATGCAAAGTCGTATTGCTGCTTTGGTTAGCTGCCCAGTCTCAACCACCGATAGCCATGGTATAAAGCCTGATTGGCTAGAAGCGATAGCCTTTGCTTGGCTCGCCAAGCAAACCATTGAAGGAAAGCCCGGTAATATAACCAGCGTTACCGGGGCTGACAAGCCTGTGATATTAGGGGCTATTTACCCAGCTAATTTATCCAGCTAAGCTGAGAATGACGATCCGCAGCCACAGGTTGTTGATGCATTTGGGTTTCTAATCACAAACTGCGACCCCTGCAAGTCTTCTTTGTAATCCACCTCGGCCTTCTCTAAGTACTGATAACTCATCGGGTCTATAATAACACTGACACCGTCTTTTTCCAGACCATAATCGTCCTCGGCAATAACCTCGTCAAAGGTAAACCCATATTGAAATCCTGAGCAGCCTCCCCCTGAAATATATACGCGCAGTTTCAGAGCCTGATTGTCTTCTTCAGCTATCAAACTAGCCACTTTTTGTGCGGCACTCTGGGTGAAATTTATATCTGCTTTTGCTGCAAAATTATTCATACTTAACCTCTTTAATTAAATGTTGTGCCACACGTAAGCATGGTCTTGGTACTCAGCGCCAAATTAGGCATCCTTTGAAGGGGGGAGTGTCTTTTTACCTATTGGCTCTACCTGCTGACGCAGTAATTGACCATTAACCTCGGCACCCACTTCCATTTCAATTAGGTTATATTTCACATTACCTGTGATCCTAGAGTTTGCTATTAACTGAACCCTCTCAGCTGCAGTAACATCTCCAAGCACTTCACCATCGATAACAATTAATGGTACATCAACATTCCCATGAATTTGACCTAGTTTACTTAAGGTCAATGTTGCCGAAGCCTTCTCAGCTGCAGAAACATTCCCTATCACCTTGCCATCAATATGTAACCCGCCTGTATAGACAATATCACCGGTAAAAATAGTTCCTTCGCCAATAATGGTTGCAACATTGCTTGTATTAATTTCTTTCAATTTTTTATTATCCGAAGAGAACATGGTTCCGTGCCTTTCTGGTTCAGTAAACTTAGTTATCCAGCTAGTTTAACGCAGAATGTGTGTTTATCCTAACCTGCCTTTTTCCCCAGTAATTCTATCCAGCTCCATTTTTTCTTAATCGTTTCGTATTTATTTGAGCCTGGGGTTACCGTCAACACAAGCTTAACAGCATTATAACCCTCTGGAATCAATAGCTCTCCTGTGAGCTGTTGATAATACCTGAATGAAAAATCCTGGCGTTGGTCTTGGTCTTCAAAAAGCTCAGCAGCCCTTAAAGTCACCTGTTTACCCTTTAACCGTCCGACCACCGAAAGGCTATACTGCCCCTTCACACTGCCTTTTTGAGAGGAACCTTTCGCTAGAACTAAACTGTATTGGTAGCGCTGACTGTCTAGCGTGGGTTGCAAGGAGAAGCTTTCTACGTATAGTCCTTTAACAATGCTTTCTGGTGCAACAACACGCTGATAAAAAAGTAGCTGCTCTTTTAAACCCGCCACTTCTTCATTCAGTTGAGCGAGTACTCGCCTGTATTGAAGCCGTGCTTGCGCATCTATACTTTTACTACTAGCGGTAAAGTCCTGCTGTTTGACCAACGATTTATTGTTTACAGTGAGCTCATCCACTAACCCTTGTAAGCGCTCTCGCTCTCCCTCACTATCTTCAACCTGACTAACCGACAGCTGCCCTAGAAAAAAAACACCGACCAAAGCGATAAGAACTATAAGGTATTTATTTCTGTCTAGCGTTTTCCGGTGCTTAGTTAAATGGTAAGGGTGTGGGCACTTATTTTTAAACATCCTAAATCCGTTGTCTTGTCACTACGGGTATAAGCCAACATAATTAAGGCCTGCCGCTTCATCTAGGCCGCACATAATATTCATATTCTGAATCGCCTGCCCTGACGCACCTTTTACTAAATTATCAATCACTGATAATACGGTCACAACCCCTCCATTTTGAGGCTGGTGAACAGCAAGCAGCGGTTAACACCTCTAACATCCCCTGTGTCTGGGTGTTCGCCTGCGGCTAACACATCCACAAAAGGTTCGTCTTGATAAAAGGTTTCAAACATTTTTTGCAGATCGAGTTTCCTATCTTTCAAGGGAGCATACAATGTTGCATGAATACCACGAATCATAGGTACTAAATGCGGTGTAAATGTTAAGGAAACCTCCTTCGAAGCCTGATGTTTTAACCCCTGTATTATTTCTGGTAGGTGGCGATGCCCGGCAACAGCATACGCTTTAAAACTCTCACCCGTCTCGCTCATCAATGCACCAACACTGGCCGAGCGCCCTGCACCACTCACACCGGATTTCACATCGGCTATTAACATTGATAAATCAATGGCATTTGCCGCTATCAAGGGTAAAAAACCAAGCTGTGTTGCCGTTGGGTAGCAGCCTGGGTTAGCCACCAATTGTGCCGATCTAATGGCTTGGCGATTTATTTCAGGCAGCCCGTATACTGCTTCATTCAATAGTTCAGGGCAAGCATGCTCGCCTCCATACCATTTCTGCCATGTCGCAACATCTTTTAGCCTAAAGTCTGCCGATAAATCGATCACCTTAACACCTGCATCTAATAGGCCTTTAGCCATATGCATGGCGATTGCATTTGGTGTAGCAAAGAATACAACATCGCAACCACTGAGACTATCAAGACTAGGTTCTACAAAACACAAATGATTAAAGCCACGCAAGTTAGGGTAAACCGCATCTACTCTCAAGCCTTTCTCGGCTCGCGATGTTACCACGTTAACATTAACATCTGGGTGCATCGCCAAGAGCCTTAACAACTCAACTCCGGTATACCCCGTTCCACCTACAATACCTACATTTATCACGTTACACCCTTCTTTTATTCGATCTATTTTAAGCGGACATTTTACACTAGCTGAGTCTGATATACTTCACCCAATGCCTAGTCAAAAAAAACACCATTTACTGTCTGCTGCTGCGTGGAAAACACACTTTGTTTTCTGGATAGGCGCTATCCTTGTTGGCTTAGCTACTGTGGCCTTAACAGTCGGTAGCGAATATGTTACCCAACTTTTTAAATCGCTCCACCAAGAATACCTGCTCTATAGTTTTATATTTACCCCGCTTTGCTTAACGCTGCTGGCTTGGGTAACATTTAGGTTTTTCCCCGGTGCCGAGCGTAGTGGCGTCCCTCAAGTTAAAGCTGCTCTACAACCTGCTGAATCCATTGGTAGCCGACCATTATTAGGGTTACGCATTATTATTGGTAAGCTTATTTTAAGCATGGGAGGCATTCTATCGGGTGCATCAGTCGGTTTGGGTGGCCCCTCTATTCATATTGGCGCCGCTTTAATGGTATACATCGGACGTTTTGCCAACTTCACCCCACATTACTTAGAAAAAGGGCTTATTTTAGCGGGTAGTTCTGCTGGTTTTGCGGCCATTTTTAGCGCTCATCTGGCTGGAATTGTGTTTGCTATTGAAGAAATGGGGCGCTCGTTAGAAGAAAAGACCAGTGGCATTATTATTACCGCTGTTATTTTTGCTGGTGCAACCTCTCTTGTTTTACTGGGACAATACGCCTATTTCCCCAACAATCATTTTATTTTTCCATGGAGCAAGGCTTGGCTTATTATTCCTATTTGCGGCGTATTCACCGGCCTAATGGGTGGCCTTTTTAGCCTGATCTTATTAAAAGGTGGTGCGCTACTGAAATCAGTACCGTCTCTATCACCACTTAAAATTGCTTTTTTATGCGGCATCGTCATTGCTATCATTAACGCCCTCACTCAAGGTGATACTGCCGGAACTGGATATCAGGAAACCAAAAATTACCTGCTGCATGCTGAGTCCATGTCAGCTGAATACCCCTTTATGCGCATGCTTGCTACGATTGCCACGTTCTTTGTTGGAATCCCAGCTGGCATTTTTGTACCATCCTTATCTATCGGTGCAGGATTAGGGGCCAACCTTGCCAACCTTATCCCTATTGCACCTTTATCTGTGGTTATCTTATTAGGCATGAGTGGTTATTTTGCTGGCATGTTGCAATCACCACTGACTTCATTTGTTATTATTATGGAAATGACTAATTCACACGAATTACTACTGCCAATGATGGCGACCGCTTTTATCGCTAGCGGAACCTCAAAAATAATTTGCCCACAGTCCTTGTATCAAGGACTTAGCCAAGCCTACCTTAGAGTCGACAACAGTGAACAAAAAAAACCTTAAACGCAGCCTTCTTTTTATAATATTAGCCGTTAGCGGCAGCTTTCTTTTGATGAATATACCTTTAGGCAACTATGCGCCCGACATTCATTTAGAGACCTTAGACGGCAAGTCCATTTCGTTAAACAGTCTTCGCGGAAAACCTACTTTGCTAACCTTCTGGGCAACCGATTGCCCTGGTTGCATTAAAGAAATCCCTCACCTTAAAAAACTGCACCATGACTTTAGTGACGATGGCCTTACCGTTATTGCGGTTGCCATGAGTTTTGACAAGGCAAGTAATGTCACCGCCATGACACAAGAAAAACAGCTTCCCTATGTTATTGCCCTTGATTCGCAAGGAAGTGCTGCAAAAGCATTTGGCGATGTTCGCCTCACACCGACCAATTTCCTGATTGCACCCGATGGCCGAATAGCACTTCATAAGATTGGTGAATTTGATGTTTCTAATATGCGCGCTCGTATTCAATCTTATTTAGGGGATAGCTAATGTGGCTTAAAACATTACACCTTATTTTTATGGTGACCTGGTTTGCTGGTCTCTTCTACTTACCTCGGCTATTTGTTTATCATGCTCAAAGTCATGACCGTATCAGTAAAGAGCGTTTTAAGGTAATGGAGTATAAACTTTATTATGGCATTATGACTCCCGGGATGATCTTAACTTTAGCCTTTGGCATTTGGATGTTAATTGATTACGCTTGGGCTAGCTATAGCCAGTTTGGCTGGCTGCATGCCAAGTTAAGCCTCATCGCCCTCCTCTGTGTCTACCATGTTTACTGTGGCATTTGGCTTCACCAGTTTAAACATGATAAAAACAGGCACAGTCATATCTACTTTCGCTGGTTTAACGAGCTACCTGTTATATTTTTGGTCTTAATTATTATTTTGGCAACGATCAAGCCCTTTTAGGCACAACCTTGTATAATTTCCTTTTTTTCTTAATAGGATTAACTGTGCCAAATACTGTCCAATGCGTTGTACTTAAAAAGGAAGCTGAATCACTGGAGTATGCCCCCCATCCTGGTGAGCTGGGCGAGAGAATTTTAGCAAACGTATCAAAAGAAGCCTGGGGCCAGTGGCTGGAACGCTTAGCCATGATCATTAATGAAAATGGCCTTAACACCAGCGACACTGAAAGCCTTGACCTAATTGAAGGCCACATGAAAGGCTTTTTCTTTTCTGAGGGAAATCTAGGCCAAGTGCCTAGTGGCTTTAAAGATGCAAATGTTAAATAAACTAAGCCTTCGTTGAATAGTTAGCGGCAGCTACTTTTAGCTGCCGCTAACATGAATATTAAAGTCGTTGCTAGCACCAATAAGGTTAGCCTGCAGAACCACAGCCACCACAACCACCCGAGCCACCAGTTGATGCAAAAACATTATTAAACACGAAGCTGGCTTCTCCCATTCCTTTGTCAACAAAGTCTATTTCAACACCACGCATATAATTCAGAGCAACGCTATCGATATAGATTTTATAATCACCTGAGTCTAGAACACTGTCAAAGCGCGTTTTTTCATCTGAAAAAGTCATTCCATACGACATACCACCACAGCCACCGCCTGAAACATAAATACGTATCGCCTCCATTTCGTCACCCACATCCTCAAACAATTCTTTAAGCTTCTCCCTCGCATTATCCGTAATAATAATGTCCGATGCTGTCAACACAGGGTCAAATGAAAGCGCAGTTCCCATAATTAATATCCTAAACAATTTAAAAATTAGCAGAAATTATACCTCAATTCCAAAAAATTGATTCTTATCATTGTAATTCTAAACGAGAATCATTATTATTTGCATTCTTACTGGCCTGACGGCTTTCTAAGTTCTTAATTCATTTCATGGGGGTAACATGTTTCATACAAGTTTTAAAAAAATACTTTTCTTTTCTCTAACTGGGCTCTTGGTCAGCACGCCCAGTGTTGCATTAACATTAGAAGAGCTTGCCAAAAGGCTGGACAAGTTAGAGCAGCAAAATACTTTCCTGCTACAAGAAAATAAAAACTTAAAAGAAATGGTTGGCCTGACTAACGAAAAGGCTGAGACAGCCATTGCCGCGTCAGAAGCACTTGCCGATAGCACCCATGGCATTCAAAAACTAGCTAACTGGGCGGATAAAACGACTCTCGGTGGGTATGGTGAGTTACATTACAACAACCTATCAGGAAAAGGTGCCGCCGCTGATAAAGATCAAGTTGATTTCCATCGCTTTGTGTTATTTTTTGGGCATGAGTTTACTGATAGTATTCGCTTCTTTTCTGAACTGGAATTGGAGCATAGCCTTTCAGGTGATGGTAAAAATGGTGAAGTGGAGTTAGAGCAGGCCTATATTGACTTTGATTTAAACGACCAACACACTGCTCGTGCAGGTCTATTTTTACTGCCGGTGGGCATTATCAATGAAACACATGAGCCACCTACTTTTTACGGAACTGAGCGTAACCCTATTGAAAAAAATATCATCCCAGCCACTTGGTGGGCTGCAGGCACAGGTTTGCACGGTGAACTCGGCGCAGGATTTAGCTACGCTGCCTATATACATTCAGGTTTAAGTGTTGACAGTGGGTTTAACATTCGAAGTGGTCGCCAAAAAGTGAGTAAGGCTGAGGCTAACGACCTAGCCGCCACCGCTCGTTTAAAATATACTGGGGTTGCAGGACTTGAACTATCTGTGTCGGCGCAACACCAAGAAGACATGGGCCAAGGTTTAGTGCCTGGACTTGAAAGCGGTCACTTGATCGAAACGCATGCTATTTGGTCAACAGGCCCTTTCACGTTGAAAGCCTTATACGCAGCATGGGACATTAATGGTTCAGCCATTGAAGCTGTGGGCGCAGATAAGCAACGTGGCTTTTACTTAGAACCTTCTTATCGCGTATCTGAGAAGTTTGGTGTCTTTGCACGTTTTAACCAATGGGATAATAAAGCAGGCAGCAATTCAGGTGCAGCGGCTAATTCGGAGAAAGAGCAATGGGATATTGGTATTAACTACTGGCCGCATGAAGATGTTGTTATCAAAGCTGATTACCAATACCAAAGCAACGATGATAACAATGAGCAAAATGGCCTAAATATTGGCTTAGGTTATCAATTCTAGCTTGCCATTGAGTCAATTAACTGGCGAAGAGCGCCTTGCTCTTCGCCTTTTTAGCACTTAGCAACATTAATTACATATGAAAACACTCATCTTCCTTATCAGCCTACTTTGTATGCAAACCGTCTACGCTAAAGGCATATACCAAACGCCTCAAGCATTTCTTGAGGAAAACTTTAATGGCCATACATTCACTCAAAAAACCATCTGGCTGAATAAGGAAAACAAACAGGCCATCAGTGGTATTCTGCAGCATCAACCTCAATTTATACGGGTTAAATATTGGAGTTTAGGCACTAAAAGCGCCTGGATACTAGATGAAATAGGCAAAGAAAAAGCTATTACTGTGGGCATCATTATCGACCAATTAAGCATCCAGAAACTTAAGGTGCTAACCTTTAGAGAGTCTCGTGGATGGGAGGTAAAGCACGATTTTTTTACCCATCAATTTAGCGGCTTAAAGCTCAACGATCAACAGCAACTTAGCGAAACAGTGAATGGCATATCTGGAGCAACATTATCGGTCCGTGCACTTAAAAAAATGGCTAGAGTCGCCTTGTACCTCAACAATCACCGCGGCCAATGAATCAACGTAGGCGTCAGCGCAGCAAAATAGCATCCCTTTATCTTTGGCACCGTTACATCGGTTTATTTGCAACCATCTTTATTATCCTCATCAGCCTGACGGGCATTGCCCTTAACCATACCGATACGTTAAATTTAAACGCGACTTACCTAAAAAAACCAATACTACTGGACCATTACAATATTCAGGCTCCACGTAACATTCATCACTTCAGAACCGATCAGCATACGGTTATTCAAGCAGATGACATGGTATTTGTTGATCAACAGCCCGTTTACTCTGGCGAAAACAAACTCATCGGAAGTGTACCATTTGGTGAATTTCTGATCGTTAGCTTAACTAATAAATTATTGCTATTTGACGGGCAACATCAATTAGTCGAAACGCTGGAGCAGGCTGATAATGTGCCGAAAAACATTCGTCGCATAGGTCTAAATTCGGATCAACAGGTATTTTTAGCTTCAAATGGGGAAACGTACCACTTAAACTCAATGCTTAACATTCAAGTTTCTAGTGGCCCGCCGCTTGGCATTATTTGGTCTGAAGAAACAGCCCTAACCGAGCCATTAAAGGCAAAAGCTCAACAAGCCTATCGCTCACATATCATCAGCCTTGAAAGCTTTATCTTAGATATCCACAGTGGTCGATTTTTTGGTAGCTTAGGGGTTATTTTCTTTGATGTCATCAGTGTTTTGTTAATGATACTCGCCATTACTGGGGTTATTATTTGGCTAAAACAAACCTTCAAACGAGGCTAAGTCTCCACACTGCCTATAAAAAACCAGTTAAATTTGGCGATGAACTCGCAAATCATACAAGTGCCTTTCCGCATCTATTAAATGCTTGCCCCAACGTAAAAAGAACCCATCTCTCCAAAGGCTTAGCGCTGCGCCCAGGTTAGCTTTATCTGCATACAGTAAGTCTAAGCCTCTTTTTATTTCAAAATATAAGTCGACTAAATCTTCAGCCAAACTGCCATATAATTCATTGTCAGACAGTTCTTCACCAACCTCATAGCCATCCTTTTTCCCTAAAAATTTTTTTAAGTAGCAAAACAGCTCAAACCGTTCATCTATATCTGCCAAACTAAACAAGCACTCTGCTTGAGACGGGTTATCTAACAAACCAATCCCTGAATGAATACGCGGCAAAAGCTGGCTGATTTCCATCAACCACCCACTAGGCCCATAACCGTTAATATTTTCAACTAAAAAACAAAAGCGTTGCGCACTTTGCTGCAATTCTTGAATTTGTTTTGAAGTTTTATTTCTTTTTTCTCTAAGCACACAGTAAGCTTAGACAAAAATAAAATAATTGTTACTAGCCGAGCAAAATAAATGACTAGAAAAAAACTGTGACGACTGACTCTATTGCTCTTATGCCAATCTACGCCTACTCTGCTCATGTTTTGTGCTATTTCAACCTTGCCCTAAAGCTTGCATTTCATCACAGTTTTAGTGGCTTAATGTTAATCGCCAGCCCAGTTAGTAACACCACATTCCTTAAAGCCTATTGGTCTCAGACTGTATGATCCGCCTACTCCTGCTTATCGCTATTATTGCCAGTACGCTCTACCTTCTAAGGTGGTTCTTAACAAGCCCAGCTGAAACAGTTGCGGCTAATATCCGAAAAACCCTCTGGTTACTTCTTGGCTTAGGGCTTATATTCTTAGCCATTAGTGGGCGACTCAACATTATTTTTGCTTTTATTGGCTCGGCCATTCCTTTTATTGCCAGACAGCTTCCAAATATCTTACGTATTTTAGGGGTGGCTAAAACAGTCAAGCAAGCGTCAGCGCGGCCAGACAATAAACCAAACATTAAAGTAACCAATATGAGTTCAGAAGAGGCATTAAAAATATTAGGCCTAGCCACTGGCGCATCTAAAAGCGAAGTGCTTCAAGCTCATAAAAGGTTAATGCATAAACTTCACCCCGATAAAGGCGGTTCTACTTACCTAGCTAGCCAGCTTAATAACGCAAGAGACACTTTGTTAAAAAATGATGACCTCTGACCAAATAACTATATTCCTTATTTTATTCGCCAGCCTTATTTTATTTGCCTGGGGAAAGATTCGTTATGATCTAGTCGCACTTATTGCGATGATGGCACTTTTACTTTTTAAACTCGTCACCCCACACGAGGCATTTTCTGGTTTTGGTCATACAGCCGTTATCACTGTTGCCGCTGTATTGGTTATCAGCCAAGCTCTCAAAAATGCAGGCGTGGTGGACCTTGTCGCCTCCTATTTACTCCCTTATTCAAGCAACGCCATCGTACATATTGCACTATTAACATGCGTGGTTACATTCTTTTCAGCGTTTATGAATAATGTCGGAGCGTTAGCTCTATTACTGCCAGTTGCCATTGCAACCTGCAAAGCAAACAATCGCTCCCCTGCCATGGTGTTAATGCCCGTTGCTTTTGGAAGTATATTAGGCGGCATGAGTACAATGATAGGTACGCCTCCTAATATCATTATTGCAAATTACCGTCACGATGTTACCGGCACAGCTTTTAGCATGTTTGATTTTTCGCCTATTGGGGCCATTATTGCTGTTGTCGGTGTTGCCTTCATTAGCTTAATAGGCTGGAGGCTAATTCCAAAACAACGCCTACAAGAAAACCCACCCGAGCAGTTATTTGAGGTAAGTGCCTATTTAACCGAAGCAAAGGTCTTAGCAACTAGCCCTTTAATTGGCTTAGCGGTAAAAGAAATCGAGGCGTTACAAAATGAAAATATTGGCATTGCAGGCGTTGCCAGCGGTAACCGTTTAACACTGAACACAAACCCGCAGCACTCATTAAAGGAAGGGGACATTCTTATTTTACGTGGTGACCCAAGCAGTCTTCAAAGTACGTTTGCCGAGAGCCAACTTGAGATTCAAACCGCCAGCGGCAAAACCTTCGATGAGCTCACAGCTGGTGAACTATCACTAACTGAATGTGTCATTACCGTAACCTCTCCATTGGTCGGTAGGGATGTTGCCTACCTTCGAAGGCACACAGCAAACTCAGTTGCTCTTATCGGTTTGGCTCACGAAGGAAAGATCATTAGAAAACGCCTCCGCCACCATACCTTTAACACCGGAGATATTTTGCTTCTACAAAGTGAAACTGCTTTTGTGAACGATATGTTGGGTGAGCTAAACCTGTTACCGCTTGCTCAACGCGATATTCAACTGGGGCAGCCACGCCGGGTACTCGTTGCTATAAGCATATTTATGGTTGCTATCGCTCTCGGCAGCCTAAACGTACTGCCTATGGCAGGTGCATTTATTGCTGCTGCACTGGCGTACGCCCTTATGGGCTTATTGCCAGGCAAAGACGTTTACCGGAATATAGATTGGCCCATTATTATCCTTCTTGGTGCCATGATACCCGTTGGCCTGTCTCTTATACACATCTGACGCTGCCGACGAACTCTAGGGT
>JAHRWG010000075.1 GCA_019090295.1 Cycloclasticus sp.
CCTTCCACTTTACCGGTTAGGCAACCCTCTTTAACTTCTAGGGTGTTGGCTAAGGTGTAGTCCAAGCCCAGCCTCTGCTTAAGCTTATTGGTAAAAAAGGTAAAACCACCCGAGACTAATGCCAACTTAATGGATGAATCTTTTAAATAGGCAAGGAGCTCCTCAGCACCTGGGTTAAGGGTTAAGCGTTCGTCATAGACGCGCTGGAGGTCGATTTCAGGCAAGCCTTTCAAAAGAGCTACACGCTGGGTCAGTGATTCGGCAAAGTCTAACTCTCCGCGCATCGCTGCTTCGGTAATAGCTGAGACTTGCTCTTTAATGCCCAACATATCGGCAATTTCATCAATGCATTCAATTGAAATAAGCGTGGAATCCATGTCTGTGACCACCAAGCGGGCTTGCTTGCCATCAAAATGTGCTGGTAAACGGTTCACATCACAAGCTAATTGTTGACGGAGAGCGTCTAAATCAACCGCTTCATCCGACTCAAGCGTATAAAACCCATCGGCTGGTTGCGCTGCTTGAGAGAATTGCGATTGTATAACGGATATTTGCTGGGCAGAAAGATGATCACTGTGAAAAACGTATTTATTCATTGGTTTAAAATTTATAAAGTTAGGGTTAAAGACATTTTAGCGATAGTGTTAATGATGGCTACGTGGGTCAAAGGCATCACGCACCACATCGGCAAATAAATTAACCGCTAACACCAAGCTAAACATAAATATAAATGCAGCCGATAATGACCACCAAACCACGGGTTCACGTGCCATTTCAAGGCGTGAACTATTAATCATATTACCCCAGCTGTACGAGGAAGGGTCAACCCCAATATTGATATAAGAGAGGACTGCTTCAGCCAGTACTAGGCCGCTAAAATCCAATACCACTGTAATCATGACTAAGTGCATCACATTTGGTAACACATGACGCTTTAGGATTTTTAAACGACTCACGCCTAGGGCTTGCGCGGCCACCACGTAGTCCATTTCACGAATCTTTAAGGTTTCTGCCCGCAATAGGCGGCATAATCCAGTCCAACTGGTCATGCCTAGAATCAAACACAGCAGCAATAACCGCATATCGGCCCGGTCGTCCACTGTGGTGAATAATTCGGGATTATTGGTCATATAGACCTGCGCCATTAAAATAGCCGCTGCAATTAATAATACCCCTGGCACTGAGCTAAGTGTGGTGTATATATATTGAATAAGGTCATCGACCCAGCCCCTAAAAAACCCAGCAAGTAAGCCAAGGCTAATGGCAATGGGTAACATAACAATGCTGGTTAACGCGCCTATCACCAAGCCAGTTCGAATACTTTTAACGGCTTGATAAAGCACATCTTCACCGACTTTATCAGTACCAAGAACATGATAATAAGGGGCTAGGTTAGCCAACACACCCATGATACAAAAAATACCTAATAAGCTGAATAGTAAGGTTTTTTTACCGTTTGAAAGCGCACGGTAAGAACAATCTTTACTGAAAAATAAAACCAGTGTCACCAAACCTAGCCACACTAAAAGCGCTTGACCAAGCCCCTTTAAGCTTTTTTGTGCAATATCATTTATTTTATCTTCATCGGGATTGCTTAAGTGAGCTCCGCCAATATGTAACCGTGGGTATAGCCATTGTTTCTGCCCAGTGCTATCAAGTACTATTTCTTTTGCATAGGCGGTATGTGCAAAAGGGGCGGAGTAGGTTTTTTCATGCCCTACCCTAATTGGGCTTAAGAGTATGTCCAGTACGCTTAAAACGTCTGTTTGTTTACTGGCCTGCCCTGAATCAAGCAAGATAGGACGTTCTAACCGCGTTGAATCTAATAAGCCAATCATTAAAAACATCAATAAAACAGTGAGCGATACCATTCCAACGGTATTATCGAATACTTTTTGCCAAGGCCTGCGTAAATGCGCCTTATGTCGGGTATTTAACACGACCAGTACAACACCTATCAATAGGGCAAAAACAAGGTAGTCTGTCCATAATAAGCTGAGCATTAGTTCAACCGTACTCTTGGGTCAACAAGGGTATATGAAATATCGGTTAGTAATAAACCGATGATGTATAGAAACGAGCCTAAAAAAACCATTGAACGAACAATGGCAAAATCCTGGCTGGCAATGGCATCAATGGTGTAGCTGCCTAACCCTGGTATGCCAAAAAATGACTCGGTGATTAAGCTTCCCATAAATAGCAGCGGCAAAATAACCACAATACCGGTTAAAATTGGAATCATTGCATTTTTTAGTACGTGCTTAAATAATACTTGGAGCTCGGATAAACCCTTTGCTCTTGCTGTTCGAACATAGTCTTTCGAGGCTTCTTCCAAAAACAAACTACGGTACCAACGAACCCCAGAACCCAGCCCGCCAATCACCCCAATAAAAACGGGTAAGACAATAAACTTAAATGCATCCAGTCCCGGTGCATAACCAGAAATAGGGGTTAGCGCGAGCAGTTTACCAACAAAGTATTGCCCAGCAATAATGTAAAACAAGCCAGAAATAGACATCAACGCAACGCAGGTGAATACGCCGATAAACTCCAAGTAACTCCCTCGATAAAATATAAGTAATAAGGCAAACGTGATATTAACCAGTACGCCGATGATTAACGAGGGGATGGCAATCGCTAGACTTGGCCACATTCGTTGGGAAATATCGGCAACAATATCGCGCCCATTATCTGAAATGCCCAAATCAAACACAAAGAGCCCTATCGATTTTTTAAAAAAGATGGTTTGTTGTATTTGCTGTAAACCCTTAGCTTGCTCATTCCATAGCAAGGGTAAGTCATAACCGCGTTGCTGCTTCCAATTATCCACCGCTGCTTGACTGACATATTTATCGCCCAATTGCATACGCGCCATATCATCTGGCGTATTGACCACAAAAAATAAGACAAAGGTTAGGATATTCACACCAAGTAATACCGGCAGTACATACAGTAAGCGGCGAATAATGTAATTAATCATAGGCTTTTGCTTGCTCTAGTCGCCGGTAAATAAGGTAAGCCGGTACCAGCAGCACCAATATTAACAGTGCAATGACCAGTAAAGGCCAAACCACCGGTTTATTCCATTTCTTTTGATACTGTGCGCGCTGCTTAGCATCAACCTTAATATATTTGGTTTTATTGTTGGCCATCAAGTTGGGGTAAGCATTCTTATACCAATGATGATGTAATGAAAATGCCTTTGGATGAAAGCCCCATAACCAAGGGGCATCTTGTTGTGCAATGCCGATCATTTGGTTAATAATTTGCTGCCGCTGTGGCGTATTGTCCATACTGCTCATTGTCTCAAACAGCGAGTCAAACTGAGCATTTTGATAATTTGCGGCATTTTCACCTGCATGCAGTGCTTTGGCATTTTTCCCATACAGTAGGAAAAGGAAGTTTTCTGGGTCTGGGTAATCGGCGTTCCAACCCCACATAAACATTTGCGCATGACCATTTCGCATTTTTTCTTGAAAGCGGTTGTAATCTGTCCCTCGCACCACTAGCTGTATATCAATTTTACTGAATTGCTTACGCAGCCAATTTAAACGCGCCTTACTGTCTGGGCCACTATCCATCGTATCAAAATACAACACTAACGGTTGGCCACTTTTCTGATCAAGACCATTGGGATAACCCGCCTCAACTAACAGCTGTTTCGCCTCATCAAGTGAGCGACGCACGGGCCCTTTATCCCATTGGTAAACCACAGGGTTAAGCCCTTCTTTGCCACTGAGATGACCAAAAATCCCCGGTGGAATAATCCCTTGCGCGGCAACCCCACGACCATTGAGGAAAATAGAAATATACTCTTCATAATCCACTGCAATGGAAATTGCCTGACGAAGCTTTCTAGCACGCTCAGTATTGCCCCCCACGACGTTATCGAGCATATTAAAACCCAGATAATAACTAGAGGTGGTAACAGCCGTTTGTAGTGCAATTTTCCGTTGTAGCATATTATCGGTTAGTCCAAACTCTCCATCAGACGAGAAGCTTACCGCTTGATCAAAGCTATCTGAACTGATCCCTGATGCATCATAATACCCTTGTAAGAACTTACTCCAGTACGGAATGGTTTCTTTTTCAAGTGAAAAAATAACTTTATCACTCAGCGGTAATCGCTGACCTGCATCAACTAACAAGCCTCTTTCACGTAAACCTTCATCCGCTTCAGAAGGGTAATAGTCGGGGTGGAAATTTGGGTTTTTCACTAACACCATTCGCCGATTAGGGTCATTTTCATGCAAATAGAAAGCCCCTGTGCCAACGGGAAACCAATCCAGGGTGATATTTTTCTTAACTAAACGTGGGTTTGCGTAAAAGGCATCGGCCTCCCACGGCATGGGGGCAAAAAATGGCATCGCCAGCCAATTTATAAATTGTGGGTATTTGCCCTTTATTCTAATGTTGAATTGATGGTCATTGAGCTTTTTAATACCGAGTAACGGCACGCTTTGCAAACGTTGCACCTTCGACAACTGAGGCTGATCACTTAAAAGCTCTGCTTGCTGCTGAGCAAAGGTCTCGAAGCCAACAATGTGGTTCGCCATTAAACCCGCAATGGGTGATTGACTGGCAGGGTCGGCTAAGCGCTTTATTTGATAAATAAAATCATCCACGGTTAACAGCCGTGTCGCTAAGGGTAGGTCATATAAGGAACGCTGATCCCAATCGCTAGGTAATACCTTATGCAGAGACTTATTGAAGCTTGGGTGCGGCTGAAAACGCACCTCCTGTCGTACCGTAATGGTGTAGTCACTAAACGCAATGTCTTTTGCATCAACCTTACCCGTTAACGCCTCACCCTTAGCGTTAAAGTATTGTAGCGTAGGCATATCGCTAGCAAGTAATGGTTCTAGCTGATATGGTTTTTTTAAGTAATGGTATTGGAATAGGGACTCATAGACTTGCCCTATAATCGCATACTCATTTGAGCTGTATGACTTGGCTGGGTCTAGGTGCTTAGGCCGCTCACTAAATGACGTGTAAATTATTGCCTGTGACTGATCACTCTGCACATACGGATTATTTAAATGTCCGTCAGTGCAGGCAGAAACTAGAAGGTAAATTAAAATTAAAACACCTAATTTCCACATGATTATTCTCATTTCAAGCCCAATAGCAGGGATATACTTGCACTAAATTTAAGGTGAACCTTGTTGATTCATTTAGGTGATCCACCCATCGTTAAGCAATTATATAAGACACCATAATGATGGCACAGGCATAAAAAACCAGTTATTCTGCGCGGTTATTAAAACGGGTACTGATTCTATCCCTTAAGTTAGCCAGAGTGTTACTAATCGAGGCTTCACTATTTAACCGCTTAAGAAAATCACTGAACCGTTGACGGTCTTCAGAAGACAGGTCCACAGGATCAGCGTCAACAACGTTGATCAGCTCAATAACCACAACATCACCATTACTCATGGCTGATTGCTTAAATGTGGAACCCGTTTCTAATGGACGCTCCATTGTGAACCCAGCTTTTAATATTTCAGGTGCAGTATTTGCGTCATTCCTAGTAACAGGTCCAACATCAACCAAGCGAACCTTCTCGCCATCTACTAATGACTTCATGGGGCTGCCCTTCCCTAGACTGGCTACCAGCTCTTTTGCTTTAACATTAAGAAGGGCCTTTGTTTGGTCCACTTTAAGGCTTTGCTCAATCTCATCAAAGACCGTCTCTAATGGTGATAATTGCTCTGGCGTATAATTCACCATTCGTAAAACGATAAGATGTTCTGGGCTTAATTCGATCACATCGCTATTATTACCGGCAATCACATCTGAGTTAAATACTGCTCGGCGAATATCAGCTGAAGATGCTATCCCAGTGCCCTGTTGCTCAGTCATTGGGTCCAATGATACAACCGTTAAACCTAACTCATCGACTAAAGGTGCAAGCGTGTCTGGATTTTCAAAACTAAGTTCCGCCAGCCGTTCTGATAATTGGTAGAACTGTTCATTTGCAATCGTTTGCTTATAAAGTGATTCAACTTGAGCTTTAACAGCCTCAAAAGGCTCTATACTTGCCGCCTGCAAGTCAGTGAGTTTAACGATTTGGTAACCTGCTTCAGTTTTTATTAATTCAGAAACCTCACCCTGTTTTAACCCTACTAACGCTTGCTCAAAATCAGCCCCCATCATGCTTGGAGCTATAATACCCAAATCTCCACCTGCTTTAGCAGACCCAAGATCAGTTGAAAACTCCTTTGCTAGCACTGCAAAATCTTCTCCAGCCTTAAGACGCTTTAAAACATTATCTGCTAACGCTTTACTTCGAGTTAAGCTATCTACTCCATCCGCTTCTTCTAGTTCAATTTCTATATGGCTGACACGGCGGCGAGCAGGTGACGTAAACGATGCCTTTTCAGTGTCGTAAAAAGCGATTAGCTCCTCACCCGTTACTTTAATATTAGACATCAGTTCCGACAGGTCCAAAGAAACATAGTCTATTGATGCTGTAGCGGCTGTTTGGTATGCCTGCTTATTTGCCAGATAGAAATCTTTTACGTCGTCCTCTTTGACGGTTGCACTATTTAATTCAGATGCTAACGGCAATAAAAGGTAATGTAGATCACGTGTTTGCTCTATCAGGCGATAAAAGTTATCTACTTCACTGTTGTCTACTAGGCTGGTATTAACTATGCCACTGACAAACTGATCTCTTTTGAGACCAACTTTAAGCTGCTGTAAAAACTGTGATGTTGTTAGGCCTTTAGATTGTATAAGCTCTAAGTAGCGTGTTTTATCAAACACACCATCTGTTTGAAAGACTTCAAGTTCAGCAATAATACTTAAAACAGTTTTGTCTGAGATAACGAAGCCTTCGTCATTAACCTCTTGTAGGATTAGCTTCTCTTGAACGAGACGGTTTAATGCATTTTGTCGCAAAACATCCTCATTAAACAACTCAGGAGAGTATTGCTCACCATATTGATCTTTTAACTGGTTCACCTGCTTTAAGTAGGCTTCATTTAAATCTGCTTGATATATTTCTTGGTCGCCAACTTCAACCAGTGCTGACTCGGAGTTACTGGTTGCGTAGCTTTGTAATCCAAGTAAAACAAATGACAATGAAATGGCCGCAATGATAACCATTCCTAACCAACCTTTTACATGCGTTCTTAATCTATCTAACATATTAATAACCTAAGATAAAAAATCAAAAAAAAACCCTAGAACCTGAAGTTCTAGGGTTGTTTTGGCGGAGTGGACGGGACTCGAACCCGCGACCCCCGGCGTGACAGGCCGGTATTCTAACCAACTGAACTACCACTCCAAATCTGGTGGGTGCTGACGGGATCGAACCGCCGACCCTC
>JAHRWG010000076.1 GCA_019090295.1 Cycloclasticus sp.
AACTCCATACAAGGCACAGACATTGAACATGTCATTATTTCAAAATTTGGTGACATGCTGCCTAATCCTAAAGCGAACCTGATCAATTTTTTTATTAAATATGTCAAAAGAATGGTTCCTGCCCACTCTTTAGTAAAGAATATTTCATTTAAAAAAGCTTTATCAAAAGGTCTCCAACTAACCTTTTCTTCTGTTGCATTAACCCATGATGATATAGCTTTTCTGCAATATACCGGCGGAACGACGGGGGTTGCTAAAGGCGCCATTCTTACTCATAAGAATATGGTCACCAATACGCTACAAGCACTCGAGTGGATTAAAAATGATATTACTCTTGGTCAAGAAACTATTATTACCGCTCTGCCTCTCTATCATATTTTTTCCTTAACGGCTAATGCGCTTGTTTTTATGGAGGCAGGAGCCAATAACGTATTGATTACTAACCCAAGGGATTTCAAAGGGTTTGTAAAAGAATTAAAAAAAAGGCATTTTACCGCTATAACGGGTGTTAACACGCTATTTAACAGTTTGATCAATACACAAGGGTTCAGGGATATTGACTTCTCTTCTCTAAAAATCTCTCTTGGTGGTGGAATGGCTGTACAACCAGCAGTGGCTGCTCAATGGAAGACAATTACTGGCTGCACACTCATTGAAGCATTTGGGCTCACCGAAACATCTCCAGCGGTCTGTATTAACCCTCTTAATATTAAGGAATACAATGGTAGCATCGGCCTACCTATTTCATCGACAGATTGTCAAATTGTCAATAAAGCTGGCCATGTTGTTCCTAATGGCGTGGCAGGTGAGCTTTGTGTAAAAGGCCCTCAGGTTATGCGAGGCTACTGGAACAGGCCAGAAGAAACAAATAATGTCTTATCCGCAGATGGTTGGCTAAAAACGGGGGATATGGCCAAGATGGATGATAACGGGTTCTTTTACATCATCGATCGCATCAAGGACATGGTCTTAGTATCTGGCTTTAATGTTTACCCTAATGAAATCGAGGGTGTCATTACCGAACATCCTGCTGTCCTTGAGTGTGGCGTGATCGGCGTTCATGATATTAGTAGCGGTGAAGCTGTTAAAGCCTTTGTGGTTAAAAAAGATGCAACCTTAACTGAGGCCCATTTACTTCGTTTCTGCAAAGAGCGCCTTGCGGCTTATAAAGTACCTAGTCATATTATATTTATTCAAGCGTTACCCAAAACCAATGTTGGAAAAGTGCTTCGACGGGAATTAAAGTCATTTTAATCTCAAGGGCTTCCGGCAATTAGTCCATTATTAATATATCCGTTAATCTTTATGACGCGGGACTAACTAAAGGTGTACTTTTTCTTATTGAACACTATTGCAACACTCAAGCACTGCTATAGGCCGGTCCAAGCTTTCTCCCAACTCACTCAGCGCTTTATATCTAGGGTTAAACCTTAGGTGAATTCCCAAGCCTGAGCACTACAACAATAAGCCTAGCTATCTTTTCAAAGACACTGTTAAATACCAGATTTCATATAAGACATACTGTTATTGATACCTACTCAAGATCACCTCAACCCTTCCCTTTTAAGAGAGGACTAGCAACTGTTCCGCCAAATAACATCGCGTCAAAAATAATAGCTGGCCTTGTTAGTAAGTACCACATTGATCCTAGTACTATTGAAGGTATTATAGGCTGCATCTTTCCAGAAAATAAGCATGGCGCTATGGTTGATAATTGTCATGATGCGAAACTTAAACAGACCTGTTCTATATGCCACGTATTCTGCACAAACAGGCTGACTTCTTGGCGGTACTATGTCAGAAGATGGAAACACAATGGGCTTAACTGGTGAACAGTTTTAAGCTGCAAATGAGGCCCCAAAATATTGGAGCCTCACGGTAAAATAGCCTCTTATTTAAGCTGAATTATTTCACTGTTTTTTTCGACAGTATTAGCACCTATACCTTTAACACTCATTAAGTCAGCTAAACTTTTATAAGGCCCATTCATTTCTCGAAAGGAAACAATGGCCTCTGCTTTAACTATACCAACGCCACTCAACTCCTTAGCTAAAGCCTCTGCCGAGGCCGTGTTAATATTAATAGCCCACGATGAAACTGAGAAAAGCAAACATAACAGGAGAGTTGCTAAAAAACTTAATTTTTTCATAAATATCCTTATTTATTGTTTAAATTAACTACTTTACAACAACTCCAATATGCACTGTTCACGCAACAAAATACTATAGAAAATAGATTATAAATATGTCAGCAATAACTGGTTAGTTCACCCTTTTACGTATGCAGAGGTATTGATTCCCCCCAAGTTTGGCAGCTTGGGCAACTCCAATGTAACTCTACGGACGTAAAGCCACAATGCTGGCACTGAAAACTAAGGGTGACCTCTTCTATTTCTTGTAATATTTGGTGGATAAAATTTAATTCATCATAATTTGATAAGTTTCTCCTTATCGCTAAATAAGGTTTTAAGAGGGTTATATCAGGCGAGGCATGCAGTTGCTGAGTCAAGAAATCTGTAACATTCTCTGGTTCTTCATATTGAATTAGAGCGTCAATAAAAGCATTAGACACCATACGGCCTCCAACTCGCTCATACAAACTTCGTAGGAAATTAAGTTTCTGCTTTGGTTTATTAAGCTTATCCAAGCATGTCACGGCAAGGTGTAGATAAACAGGTACAAAACGTTCATCTTTATCTATCATACCTTCTAGTATTTTTAACGCTGACTTAAAGTCCAAATCCTTCATGAGTAATTGCGCCAACATGACGCTGGCACGAATACTCAATGGGTCAATTTTAATGGCTTTTTTAATCTGAGATTTAGCGGAAGAAAGGTCGTACTTTAAAAGTTGCTGTTGAGCAACCTCACAGTTTAAATGGCATAGGATAATGGGTTGCTTTACACCTGTGACCACTTCTAACTTACTCGCATATTCTATGGCTTTTGGCCACTCTTTTTCTTGCTGGTAAATAGACAGTAATTGCTTCGTGGCCACTTGCGTATGTCGCCGATCCTTTTCGAGCTCTAAAAAGATATTCTCTGCCCTGTCGAGCAGTCCAGCACGCATATAGTCGAGTCCAAGTTCATTAAGAACATCCATGCGTACCGTTTGCTTTAATTCTGGTCTGGCAATCAGGTTCTGATGCAAGCGAATTGATTTTTCAACCTCGCCACGTTGGCGAAATAATGTCCCTAAAGCGAGGTGTATTTCAACAGTTTCATCATCTACATCTAATAAATCTACAAACACCCCAATCGCTTTGTCGGTTTGTTCATTTAATAAGTAATTTAAACCTTGAAAGTATTCGG
>JAHRWG010000077.1 GCA_019090295.1 Cycloclasticus sp.
AAATATTTAAATAAATTAATACATAAAAAAAGCCACTGCCATAATGGCAGTGGCTTTAAATTAACACGTAGAAAAAGGGTGTTATTTCTTTGGTGCAAATGCAGATGCACTGTCTTTAACGATATTTAAAATTTGCTCGTTGTAAGACTTAGTATCTTCAAACAATGACTTACCATCTGAAATAGCTTTTTCAAGGCCAGTTTGTGCCAGTTCAACCTGCTCTTTAGCAAATGCATTGAATGCTTCAGGGTCCTTAATGTTTGAAGCAGACTTTAAACGAGCTTCAGTTAGTTCACTATAGTTTTTAACAGCTTCTTGTTGAGCAGCCGCTAGTTTCTCGAATTGTGTTTTATTTAATTCAATTAGTTTTTTAATAGGGTCAGCAAATGCATTAAAGTCATTCATAATATTTTGTCCAGTTATTTAAGTTGACGTTAGTATAGATCATCTTATATTGCGTTGCAACATTTTGCCTATTCAAACACTGCCTTAATGGTTTCTTGAATATCCAACGCTGCTTGCCGTGGGTTTTCCGCATCACGGATAGGTCGCCCAACAACAATATGGTCGGCACCATTATGAAAAGCTTGCTCAACGCTAACAACGCGTTTTTGGTCATCATCTGGGCGATTATCAACCGGGCGAATGCCCGGTGAGACAATAAGAAAGTTTTGTCCCAAGGAGTTGCGTAAGCCAGGTGCTTCAAGCCCAGAGGAAATAACACCGTCACAACCTAGTTCAATGGCGCGTTTTGCACGTGAAGTCACTAATTCTTCAACATCACATTTAAAACCAAGGTCATCTAGGTCTCCACGGTCAAGACTGGTCAATACAGTAACAGCCAATACTTTTAGCTCACCCTTTTGTTCGGCTGCGGCTTGCATAATGGCATTGTTGCCATGAATGGTGACAAAGTCGACCTTCTTATTGCTCAATTGCTTTACCGCACGACCAACAGTTGCCGGTACATCAAAAAACTTAAGGTCAACAAAAATACGTTTTTGTTGTTCGTTTAGCCAGTCAATAAGCTCAAAGTAATCACCCGACATAAAAAGTTCAAGGCCAATTTTGTAAAAAATAACACTATCACCTAATTGACGGACTAATTCCTTAGCAGCTGGTATATTGGGTACATCAAGAGCAACAATAAGACGCTCATTAACAGGGATTGGTTTACTGGATATCCATGACATGCTCAGTCACTCCTCAAATTTTAATTAAGGCCTATTATAGCGATGTGGAATGCCCTTGCTGAAAGATTTTTAACAATGAGCTAATATTAATTAGAATCATAAGAATAAACGAATTAAAGCGATAAGCTCTCAAGGGGCTTTTGAACTCGAGGGTTAGAGCTAAGTAGATAACATGGCGATAAAATGACAAAGCAAAAAACTAAAAAAGGGTTTAATAAACAATTAAATACAACTTTTTTAATTGGCGTTATTTTTTTATCGATCACCTCATCTTTTTTTATTTCTTATATCACTTACGAGCGCCAGCATAGTGAGTGGCTTGATCGGGGTGAAACAATAACCGATTCTATCGCTGCTCAAATGTCTGTCCCAGTTGCTACTGGTAGCGCGGAGGGAATGCTGAGCGATACATTTCGCTCATACTTGGAACTTTCTAGCGTCCAAAAAATAATTTTATACAATAGTGACTTTGAAGAAACTTTTGCGCTTAAAAAAGATGTTGATTATGCAGCGCTTGTTGGCTGGCAGCAGGTCAATTCAACAAGGGGTAGGCTAGAGCGTGAAACGGATAATGCACTGTACTTTGTTTCTAGAGTTGACAGCTTAAATCAACGCTCTAGCACGCACTACCTTATGGTGATTACCAGCAAGCCCTCTATATCAGAATATTTACAAGCTGTATTTCTTCCCAATACAGGAATTATTATCTTAATAGCGCTTCTTTTGCTCTTGACCATTCGATGGGTAACTCGACAGTTAACAAAGCCTCTTGAAGAATTCTCTTCTATTATGATTCAAGCAGCATCCGGTGAAACTGGGCTTAGAGCCAGTGAGCAGCGATCGGCTGAGTTAAGTTATATGTCAGAATCCTTTAATCAAATGATGGAAGTTATTGAAATACGTCGACAAGAGTTAGAGGAGTCCAGAGATAAGGCGATGCAAACAGCAAAAATAAAATCTGATTTTGCTGCTCATGTTAGTCATGAAATACGTACCCCACTGAACGGAATTTTGGGAATGGTTAACTTGTTAAAAGAAATGGGTTTGCCGCAGCACCAACATGAATATTTAGAGGTGGCTAGTCGTTCTGGCGATACACTGCTGCAGATGATAAATGATGTTTTAGACTTTAGTAAAATGGAATCTGGCGACTTTTCTCTTGAGTTAAAGGACCTTGATTTGAGACTGTTACTGGAGCAACAAGCCCTTTTATATGCAGAAAGAATTCAAGTGAAGGATTTAGAGCTATGTTTGGATTTGCCAGCAGACGATGTGGTTTTTGTTCGTGGTGATGCAACACGAATTCGTCAAGTTATTAATAATCTGTTAAGTAATGCAATTAAATTCACATCAAAAGGGCAAATTACTATTTCTTTAAAGATTACGCCAACGTCAAAAGACAGGGCGGTTATTGATATAGCGGTTATTGATACCGGTATCGGCATCCCGGGTAATGCTTTAGAAAGAATATTTACGCCATTCGGGCAAGTTAGTCAGCAGATTTCAAATGATTACGGTGGGACGGGGCTAGGCCTAACCATCGTCAAAAAAATGACGACACTAATGGGTGGGCACGTAGCTGTGGACAGTACGTTGGGCAGTGGTTCATGCTTCAAAATATCAATTCCAATGCAAACCTACAGTATTGACTACACCTACCCAGAGAAAGACGTCGCTTTACTAGACGGCAAAAGAGTACTGTTGATAGAACCTTTTGATACGTCAAAGGCATACATTGAAGGGATGTTAAGCAGTTGGGGTTTAGAATTTGAAACACTAGCAAGTCTAGATGAAGCTATGGCCTACATTAAACTAGAGGGTTCATGCGACAGCGCACCAGATATTTGCTTATTTAATATTGATTACAGTAAGGGAGATCTCCAAGGCTTTTTAAGTAACTTTCAGGAGGCAGGGCTCTTTGCAAAAACGAAGCTCATTCCCATGATCAGGTTTGGCGGTATGTTAAATATTTCTAGTGAGGAAGGTAGCGTCTTTGCGACAACGATTGACCGGCCGATTAGACACGAAAAGTTCAGGGTTACCTTGCTGGGTGTTTTATCTGAAGTAAAAGGTGCGGCCCAAGAGCAAGTTGCTGATAAGAACTTACTGCAGGCTAGTGAGCAGTTTAAACGCATGAAAGTGTTAGTGGTGGATGACAATTTGACAAATCAATTAGTTGTCACTGCAACACTAAAAGAACTCGGTGTTCAGGCCGATACAGCAATAAATGGACAAGAGGCCATTAATGCCTTCAAGCGAGTTTTTTATGACCTTATATTAATGGATTGCAATATGCCAGTTATGGATGGTTATCAAGCAACCGAGGGGATTCGAGCAATAGATAAAGGCTCAAAAGAAACGGTTATTATTGCACTGACCGCAAAAGAGAGTGAAGAGGAGCGAGCTCGATGCCTTAGCAGTGGAATGAATGATGTTTTGCTGAAGCCTTTTAGGATACCCGAGCTACTTAAAAGCTTTGAAAAAGCATTCGGCTTTACTTTAATGACGGAAAACGTTGTGCACCCTGTCATTCAATCGAAAAAAGAGCAGGTGATTGACGAGGAAGTGTATCAAACATTAGCACTTAATACAGGGGACGGCTTAGAGCAAATTGTTCAAACTTACTTGATTGACGCTCCAATTTATATTGCTAGTTTATTGGCCTCTATGGATATTGGTAACCAGTCAAAAGTTCTTGATTTAACACATAAGATAAAAGGGAGCTCGCGGAATTTAGGTGCCGAAGGCTTAGTGGAGGTTTGTTTAAATATTGAAAAGGCGTGGGCAGCGGATAGTAAAGGGAGAGAGGCGACCTCGGACTTGTCTGAAAAACTAGAGCACGAATTCTCTTTAGTTGAAGATAACCTGACACATAAATTACAGGTGCTAGAATCGCCTTATTCACCCCAAAAGAAACGCACTAAGGAAATTGTACTGATTGTGGATGATGATCAAAGTACGCGAATGACGGTTGCTAGTGTATTAGAGCGAGAAGGGTACCAAGTGGAGTTAGGTAGCAATGGCCGTGAGGCTGTCCAGCTGTTTGAGATGTTGCAACCTAACGTTGTTATCATGGATGCAATGATGCCAATTAAAGATGGCTTTGAAGCGTGTAAAGAAATTAAAGCCTTACCGAGTGGTAAGGATGTGCCGATTTTAATTACAACGGCCTTAGAAGGTGAAAAATCAGTAGACTTAGCCTTCCAAAGTGGCGCAGCAAATTTTGTGCCTAAGCCGATTAACCTGTCTGTTTTACGTCAGCGAGTGAGACGTTTATTGGAAAAACAGTCAGCAGAAAAGCACATTCAGAAACTAGCCTATATAGACAGCTTAACTGGACTACCTAATAGAGCTGCATTTATTGAACAGTTTCAGCAAGAGTTAACGCATGCTAAAAGGTCAGCAACAAAAGCCGTGATCTTTTTTATAGATGTCGATGACTTTAAAACCATCAATGACAGTTTAGGCCATGAAGCAGGGGATGTTCTCCTTAAAGCAATGGCTGGGCGACTAAAAAACTGTATTCGATCCGGTGATATGCTGGCCCGTCTTGGTGGTGATGAGTTTGTTGTCGTACTGAGTGGTATGGATGAGCAGAAACGTTATGTAGCTGTTGCAGAATCAATGCTATCGGTCTTAAAAGAGTCGTTTAATATTGTGGGTAATGAGCTTTTTGCCAGTGTCAGCATTGGTATTTCAATCTACCCAGAGGATGGGCAGTCTAAAGAAATGCTGCTGAAAAATGCGGATACTGCAATGTATCGAGCAAAAGCAGCGGGCCGTAATACTTACCGGACGTACACTCAGGAAATGAGTGATGTGATTGAAAAAAGAATGCGTGTTGAAACCGACCTTAGGAAGGTGCTCGTTGATAATGAACTGTCGCTTTACTATCAAGCGAAACAAAATATGCTGACAGGTGAAGTGATAGGATCCGAAGCATTAGTCCGTTGGCGGCATCGGTTAAGGGGGATGGTCTCGCCCGCAGAATTTATCCCAATTGCTGAAGAAATGGGTGTGATTAAAGAAATAGGGGCTTGGGTGCTAGATACAGCTTGTGAAACGCATAAAAAATGGCAGCAAGAATATGATTATCAAGGGACTGTTGCAGTAAATGTGTCAGCGGTCCAGATGACAGAAGATAATTTTGTTGACAGTGTGCAGGCTTGCCTTACTAAGCACCAATTGGCACCTGAGTACTTGGAACTTGAAGTGACTGAAACCATGGTGTTGAATGACATTGATGCGATGCTTGAAAAGCTTAACCAAATAAGACGTATGGGCGTTAATATCTCTATTGATGATTTTGGAACAGGTTACTCATCATTCAGTTACATCAAGCAGCTACCTGCTAACACGCTGAAACTCGATATCGACTTTATACGGGACATTCCTAGTAACAAAGAAGATATGGCTGTGGTGGATGGCATGATTGTGCTGGCGCATAACCTCGGTATGAAAGTGGTCGCTGAAGGGGTGGAAACACAAGAACAGTACAGTTTTTTAGCTGAGCGTAAATGCGACTTGATTCAGGGCTACCTAGTGAGTAAGCCCCTGTCAGAAGACTTGTTTTTAGAAAAATACGTCAACATGAAAAGTACTGTATAAGACGGTACTTAATAGTTTAACGGGGTATTTTTGTTGTAAAGATGGCGAGTAGTAGACGGCTCGGTTATTCTAGGCGTTTATGAGGTTTTCTTAAATACTAATGCATATTATTTATTTACATGGTTTTGCCAGCTCCGCAGCCTCTTTTAAGGCTCAATTAGTTAAAGCTTTCATAAGCCAGTTTGATGAGCACTCTGTGTTTTTAGCAGACCTACCTGTTGGTCCAAAACAAGCAATAAGCATGGTTGAAGAGCACATACAATCATTGGGAGCAGATGATTGGGCAATGGTTGGAAGTTCATTGGGCGGTTTTTATACGACTTATTTATGCGAAAAATATCAAAAAAAAGGGGTGCTTATAAACCCTGCTGTTAAAGCGCAGGTATTATTAACCGCTCGCTTAGGGGATAATGTGAATTATCAAACAGGCAAGCACTTCAGTTTAACCCCAGAACATATAAAGCAACTTGAAGGCATTTATTTGCCCAATCTTAAGTGCCCGCAAAATTTATTATTGCTGACCCAAACTGCTGATGAAGTATTGGATTACAAAGAGGGTGTTGAATACTATGAAGGCTGTGAACAAGTCATTATAAAAGGCGGTAACCATGGCTTTGATGACTACGAAAACTATTTAGATAAAACATTAGCGTTTTTAACCAGGTAATAAATTATGAAAGAAGGCCATATACAGAAAATGTCGGCAGTACTATCGACACCCGTTGAGTACTCCTTACCAATAGGAGGGGAGCTGGTTTCGCTAAACCCCTATATAGGAAAGACTATAAAGCTATCCTACTTAGGGAATATTCACTGTTCAAACTGTGGAAAAAAGACCAAAAAAAGTTACAGCCAAGGCTATTGCTACCCCTGTATGGCGAAGCTTGCACAGTGTGATTTATGCATTATGAAGCCCGAGACCTGCCATTATCATTTAGGGACGTGCCGCGAGCCTGAATGGGGAGAACAATTTTGTTTTCAAGATCATTATGTTTATCTGGCTAACTCATCTGGCTTAAAGGTGGGTATTACACGTCACACCCAAGTGCCTACGCGATGGATAGATCAAGGCGCTACACAGGCTTTACCCATCTTTAAAGTGAAAACACGTTTACAATCTGGACAAGTTGAAACGGTATTAAAACAATACGTGGCGGATAAAACAGATTGGCGGAAAATGTTGAAGGGCATGTCTGAACCTAAAGACCTGGTCGAAGAGCGAGACCGTTTATTGGCAATAGCAAGCGAGGAGCTAGAAGCGCTACAAAGAGCTAATGGTGAGGGTCAAATAGAACTCTTAACAGATGCTAAACCAATTGATATTGAATACCCCGTCTTGGAATACCCAACAAAAGTATCCTCGCTTAACTTCGATAAAAACCCTGTTGTCGAGGGCGTGCTTATGGGCATTAAAGGGCAATACCTAATACTCGATAAAGGTGTGTTGAATATCCGTAAATTCGGCAGTTATCAGCTTCAATTCGATGCCTAATCAAAGACCTAAAGCTATTATCCTATCGCAAGGTGATGAAGTTATTACCGGTGCTATTGTCGATACGAACGCAGCCATTCTGGCAGATCATTGCCGTACATTAGGGTTTGATATTGTTCGCCACATAACTGTTGCAGAT
Source organism: Cycloclasticus sp. (assembly GCA_019090295.1). GTDB lineage: Bacteria > Pseudomonadota > Gammaproteobacteria > Methylococcales > Cycloclasticaceae > Cycloclasticus. Next base: position 7,433 of record JAHRWG010000077.1, read on the forward strand.
GAACTAGAAGACTTGGTTAGCGTGTTACATGACATAGACCAGTTGGCTGATGTTTGCCTATGTACCGGAGGTCTTGGGCCAACAGATGATGATTTAACAGCAGAAGCTTTTTCAGTTGCTTTCTCAGCCGCACTAGAGGTTGATGAGGACGCATTGAGAATGATGAGAGAGTTTTTTGCTAAATTAAATTACCCCATGGCTGAGGTGAACCGTAAGCAAGTTCTATTGCCGAAAAACTCGACACGTATCGATAACCACTGGGGGACTGCGCCAGGGTTTGTAGCAGCGGGTCAGCGTTGCCAGTTTTACTTTATGCCCGGTGTTCCTTATGAAATGAAAATGATGATGGAGTCATTTGTTTTAGAGGATTTACAGCGCCAATTTTCATTGTCAGCCCCTGCACTTGTAACGTTTAGGATGATGGAGTTAGGTGAATCAACCATCCAGCAAATGCTGAATGAGTTAGATATTGAAAAAGATATTCGTGTAGGTTTTAGAGCCGGTTTGGCTGAAAATGAACTGAAATTACTCTTTCCCAGCTCTTACAGTAAGGCCGACATGCTGCAGTATGGTGAAAAAATACAGCGAAAATTTGGCGATCATCTATTTGCCATTGATGGGTTAGGAGAAGACGTTAGCAATATGGCAGATCATATTCACCAACTCATGACCTCAACTAACAACACACTAACGGTTGTGGAGTCATTATCACAAGGTGGCATCGCACAGCAGTGCCATCAAGATTGGTTGAAAAAAGCACAGATTTTTTCTCCAGTATTTGAAATAATGTCGCACTTTGATGTGCCGCATCAAACCGTCAGTGAATCGCTGGTACTTGATGTGGCGCTAAAAAATAAACAGCAGAGCAAGGCAAGCATTAGCTTGGTTCAGCTTTACGAACAATCAGATGATCAGCATGCACAGGTATACATTGCAGTAGTGGGGCACGAAAAGTCACTATCGTTCAGTAAGCAAGTGCGTGGGCGGCTAGAGCGGCAGCAAGTTGTTGCAGCCAGTTTAGCGTTTAATACACTACGAAAGTTTCTTTTGGATTTATAACCATGCCACTACTCAAGCTCGATAACGTCAGCGTTGCCTTCGGCCTAAAACCCGTACTAGACCAAGCGGATTTACAAATAGATGAACAAGAACGAGTCGGCCTTATCGGTCGAAACGGAGAAGGTAAGTCCACCTTATTAAAAGTACTGGCGGGTGAGGTATTACCTGATTCTGGCCAAGTTTGGCGGCAAGCAGGTGTTGTGGTTGCGACACTTGAACAATCTCCCGAACTACCAGAAGCTGCCACCATTTATGAGGCGGTTGCCGATAGTTTAGGTGAGGTGGGACATTTAATTGCTCAATACCACGATATGTTATTAGACCCAAATGTTGACCTAGATGCTCTAGGTGTACTGCAACATAAATTTGAAGCACTGGATGGCTGGTCTTTGCAGCAGCGGGTTGAATCGGTATTAAGTCGCTTAAGCCTACCCGCTGAAAAGCACATCAATGAATTATCGGGTGGGTGGAAACGCCGAGTTGGTTTAGCACGAGCCCTAGTGGTTGAGCCAGATGTATTATTGCTTGATGAGCCAACCAACCATTTAGACATGGAAACAATTGTTTGGCTGGAGAAACAACTAGAAAGTTTCCGTGGCGCCGTTGTCTGCATTACGCATGACCGTGTTTTCTTACAAAATATTTCAAAACGGATTATCGAGATAGACCGTGGGCAGTTAACCAGTTGGTCATGCCGTTATGAACAGTACTTGGAACGTAAGGCAGCGGCTCTAGAGTCGGAAGCCAAAACCAATGCTGAATTTGATAAAAAGCTTGCCCGTGAAGAAGTATGGATTCGCCAAGGCATTAAAGCACGTCGTACCCGTAATGAAGGCCGAGTGCGTGCCTTGCAAAGTTTAAGGCGAGAACGTGCCGAACGACGAAACCTTGCCGGTCCTGCAAAAATTGAAGTCGAGCAAGGGGAGCGTTCAGGCAAACTGGTGATTGAAGCCGAAGATGTTTGCGTGGCCTATGGCGGAGTGCCGATGGTGAAGGACTTTTCTTGCCGTTTAATGCGTGGTGATAGAATTGGCTTGGTTGGGCCTAATGGGGTAGGGAAAAGTACCTTAATCAAAGCCTTGTTAAGTGAGATTGAGCTAGACTCTGGCCTTGTTAAACAAGGCACCAAACTGCAAGTCGCTTATTTTGACCAGCACCGAGACACGCTTGACCTAGAGAAAACAGTGATCGATCTGGTCTCAGAGGGACGCGATAGCATCACTATTAATGGTCGTGACCGGCATATTATCAGTTACCTAGGGGATTTCTTATTTGCCCCAGAACGTGCACGTTCACCAGCAAAAGTCTTATCCGGCGGTGAGAGAAACCGCATCATGTTGGCGCGTTTATTTAGTCAGCCAGCCAACTTTATTGTCATGGATGAACCGACAAATGACTTAGATGTTGAAACATTAGAGTTATTAGAAGAACTGTTGATTGACTATGATGGCACCATTATTCTAGTGAGCCATGATCGTAAATTCTTAGAAAATGTAGTGACCAGTTTTTGGTTTTTTGAGGGTGAGGGTAAAATTACCGAATACGTGGGTGAGTTACCAAATTGGGCAAATATCATTAAAGACAGGGCGCAAGGAGAGCAGCGAAAAAAAGTCGAGGCGACAACCACTACACCGGTCAAGCCTGCAAAGCAAAAATTAAGATTTAAGGTTAAAAAAGAACTGGATGGGTTACCAAAAAAAATTGAGGTGTTAGAAGGCAAACTATCACAGTTGCAAGAGCTTACCGCAACTGCCGAGTTTCATGCAGGGGATCGGAAAGATGTACAAGCTAAAATGGATGAATTGACCGGGATGGACAAGGAACTTCAGGGCTTATATAAACGCTGGGATGAACTAGAAGCAATGGCCGAGTAAATCAATCCGCATATTTAGAGCGAAGCTGATATAATCAGCCTCGCTCAAAACGTAGGCTAAGCGTTTTAAGAAATAAATGGAGAGATGTCAGAGTGGCCGAATGAGCACGCTTGGAAAGTGTGTGTACCGCAAGGTACCGAGGGTTCGAATCCCTCTCTCTCCACCATTTATCCTTATATATCAACGGGTTATTGTTGGCTTTTTACCTTCTTGTGGAGTGATCAAGGCCCCTGCAAGAATAATCT
>JAHRWG010000078.1 GCA_019090295.1 Cycloclasticus sp.
CGAGTTTTGCCGGCAAGTAAGGCGATTCCTAAGGAGATGATGCCGGTGGTGGATAAGCCGGTTATTCAATATGTGGTTGAAGAGGCGGTGGCTGCGGGCATTAAAGACATTATTTTAGTGACGCGTAGCGGTAAATCAGCGATTGAGGATCACTTTGATAGCCATTATGAGCTAGAAGCTGAGTTAGCGCGCAAGAATAAAACGGCACTTTTAGCGGCTATTCAACAGATCATCCCCAGCGATGTATCCATTATTGCCGTTCGTCAGGATCAGGCAAAAGGATTGGGCCATGCGGTGCATTGTGCGGCTTCCCTTATAAATGATGAGCCGTTTGCGGTTATCTTGCCGGATGTGTTGGTGAATAATGCGGCTGATAAGTCAAATGATTTAGCGCGGATGGTGGCGGAGTTTGAAGTAACCTCTGCCGCGCAAATTATGGTAGGTGAGGTGGCGGCCGAGAAAGTGCAATCGTACGGTATTGCAGATTGTAAGGGTGCTCAGCTGGCAGCGGGGCAATCCACACCGATTAGCGGTTTGGTTGAAAAGCCAGCGCCAGAGCAAGCACCATCTAATCTAGCGGTGATTGGTCGTTATATTTTGCCTGCCCGAGTGATGGGCTTGCTGGCAGATGGGAAACCAGGCGCTGGCGGTGAAATTCAGCTAACCGATGCGATTGATAGTTTGCTAAGTGAGCAATCTGTTGCGGCCTATAAAATGACCGGTGAGACCTACGATTGTGGTGAAAAGCTGGGCTATGTGAAGGCCAATATTGCCTATGGTTTGCAGCACATTGAAACTGCAGCTGGCTTGAAAGAATTTATTAAAAACTTGGCCTGATTATGGCTATGACAGGTATTGCAGCATGGGTTGAGTTGCAAATCCATGCTGAAGAATTTAAAGGTGCGCACCTTAAAGATTTATTCGAGCAAGATGCGAAGCGCTTTGAGACGTTTAGTTTTTCTTACGATAAGTACCTACTGGACTTATCGAAGCAGCGAATTAACCAGCAAACCTTGAATAACCTGATTGATTTAGCGCGTCAGCAAGAATTACCGAGTTGGATAGAGCGTTTGTTTAATGCCGATAAGGTGAATGACTCCGAGCAGCGCGCAGCATTGCATATGGCCTTACGTCAACCAAAGGGGGCGTCGTTACAACACGAGGGAAAAGATGTTGTCAGTGATGTGCAGGCATCCTTAGCAAAAATGCAAATCCTCGTTGAGCAAATTCAAAATGCTCAGTGGCGAGGGTACGATGGACGACCTATTAGCAGTGTGGTGAATATTGGTGTGGGTGGTTCAAGCCTTGGCCCCTTGATGGTGTGTGATGCTCTAGAAAAGTATGCGCCAGCTGATACGGTAACGCTTGATGTGCACTTTGTGTCCTCGATGGATGGCAGTGAGTTGGAGAAGTTATTGCCTAAGCTTGACCCTGCGACCACGCTATTTATTGTGGCCTCTAAAACCTTTACCACGGTTGATACCTTGGCGAACGCTAATACCGCTAGAGAGTGGTTGCTAGCGGCCAGCAAACAGCCGGTTGAATTGATTAATCAACACCATTTTATTGCGGCAACGGCTAGCCCGTCGGCTGCAGAAAGCTGGGGTGTTCCTATCTCGCACCAATTGCTGCTTTGGGATTGGGTGGGTGGCCGATACTCGTTGTGGTCGGTCATTGGTATGCCGATTGCCTTAAAAGTGGGTATGGCGCAATTCCGTGAGTTGCTGCAGGGTGCACACCAAATGGATAAGCACTTTAGGCAGGCACCATTGGCGAGTAATTTGCCGGTACTGCTGGGTTTAATGGGGGTATGGAATATTAATTTTCTGGGGATTCATGCGCATGCTATTTTACCTTATGATGGCCGCTTAGCTCAATTTCCAGCCTACCTTGAGCAATTGGAAATGGAGAGTAATGGCAAGAGTGTTAATCGTGATGGTCAGCGGATTGCTTATCGCACCTGCCCGGTACTTTGGGGACAAGTGGGCTCGAATGCTCAACATGCTTTCTATCAGCTATTGCACCAAGGAACTGAGCCGGTGATGTGTGACTTTATTACCCCAGCGGTGCGTTATGATGGTGAGGGTGATGAGTTGCAAAAACAGCATCAGTTATCACTGGCCAACTGTTTGGCGCAATCTCGCTTGCTGGCCTTGGGTGACAGCCGAGAGCCTGAGAGTGACGGTGCGTCTAAGTTTAAACATTATGATGGCAATCAGCCCAGTACGACATTAATGCTTGATGCGCTAACACCCGAAACATTAGGTGGTTTGATCGCCCTGTATGAACATAAAGTGTTTGTACAATCGGTTATTTGGCAAATAAACCCATTTGACCAGTGGGGTGTTGAGCAAGGTAAAAAGGTAGCAACCTCTTTACTGACTCAGCTAGGAAGTGGTTTGGGTGATGGTTTAGACGCATCAACGGATGGCTTGCTGCGACATATTCAGCAGCAAACACGGGGAGCTGGACAGTGAGGATCAATGTGTATGGTGGCGGGCTGTCTGCCTGGGTAGCGGCTGCATGTTTAGCAAAGGTTGGAAATGATGTTGTTATTGACGAGATGGCGGGGCAGCAGCAGCTTGCATTAGGTGAGCTGTCAGTTATTGGTGACGAACCGGGTTTGTTGCCGCTAATTAAACAGCAAATAACGGCTGGGCGCTTAGTTCGACGACAACGTGATGTACATATCGGGACGACGATCCACTGGTTGGCCTTGCAGCCATCTGAAAAACTGATTGCTGAGCGAGTAGTTGGTGCCTTGAGTGACTCAGGTGTAACAGGCTTGTTGGTTATTAACCAATGTAACTTTGCTGTGGGCGCCACACAGGAACTTCAGGTTGATTTAGCGACAACCGGCGATATGGTGTATGTGCCAGACAACCTGCAAGAAGGAATGGCCTTGCGAGACTTTTTGCAGCCTAAGCGAATAATTTTAGGGCTGGATAATGATGAGGCGCTGGTTAAAACACGGTCGCTATTTCGGCCATTTACAGTGAACCTTGATGCCTTACAGTTGATGAGCTCTAGAGAAGCGGAGTTTACAAAGTTTGCGATTACAGGCATGTTGGCTATCCGCTTAGGCTATATCAATGAACTAGCTAATTTGGCGGATCTACTGAAGGTGGATATTAGTGTGGTGCAAGAGGGAATGGGGAGCGACCCACGTGTGGGGCCTCATTACTTGTCGGCAGGGTGTGGTTTTGGTGGACAGAATTTTGATGCCTATGTGTCAACATTTTCGAGTATTCTTCAACAGCAGCGCGACGGTTCGTTACTTAAAGCAGCGGTGGATGAAAATGAGCAACAAAAGGAGTTGCTCTTTAGGAAGTTTTGGCAGCATTATCACGGTGACATTCAAGGAAAGGTGGTGGCTATTTGGGGGGCGTCTTTTAAGCCTGGTACAGCCAGCATTGATAATGCGCCCAGTTTGAAAATTATAGATGCGCTGATTTCACAGGGTGTTAAGGTTAGGGTGCACGACCCAGAGGCACTGGCAAAGCTTCAACAGTATTACTTGAACGAACCACTTATCTGTTATGCCAACAGCCCGCTGGATGCTGTGATGGGAGCGGATGCGCTGCTGCTGGTAACGGAGTGGCCGGAATATTGGTCACCTGATTATGCACAGCTATTAGGCCGGATGCGACACCCGCTGATTATTGATGGGCGCAATATATTTGATAAAGCCATGTTGCAACAATATGGCTTTAGCTATTTAGGGGTTGGGCGTTAGTCTAGTGTTTGGTTTAACTGTTAAGGCTCGGCTGTTTAAATAAGGCTGAGTTAGTTGTAATAATGAAATAAAATAATAAATATGGATATTTTCTCTTTTCCCAAGTGGCTTATTGCTCGAAGTCGCTATGTAAAACGCGGCATGACGGTGCTCTTTGATGTGGTGGTGCTTAACTTTTCGTTGTGGTTGGCATTTTCGTTACGCTTAGGTGAGTTGTATTGGCCCGAGGCGGATGTGAAGCTACTCTTTTTCATGGCACCTTTTGTTGCCGTTCCGGTTTTTATTCGTTTAGGCTTATACCGAGCGATTATTCGCTATATTGGCTTTCATTCCTTGTGGGTGGTGGTAAAGGCCGTTTCCTTGTACGCATTATTATTGTCAGCAATGGTATTGTTGATCAACATAGAGGCCGTACCAAGATCCGTACATATCATCAACTGGCTAGTGGCCTTAATGATGATAGGGGGGAGTAGAATGATTGTGCGCTGGTGGCTTGCTGGGGTGTTTTCAACGGCATCGAACGATAAGGCAGGGCGGAAATTTGTTATTTATGGTGCTGGCTCAGCGGGTGTGCAACTAATGGAGCAGTTGAAGATGAGGAGCGACCTGCAAGTGGTTGGCTTTATAGATGATGAAGCATCCTTGCATCGTCGCCAACTGGGTGATATTAAGGTGCACCCATTTAGTCATTTAAGTTACCTAGTAGAGCATAAAGGCGTTACTGGTGTTTTGCTGGCGATGCCTTCTCTATCTCGTTCCCGTAGAAATGAAATTATTACCTTACTTGAGCCTTTTTCAGTAAAGGTTTTAACCTTGCCGACGCTAGCTGAAATAGCAGGTGGTGAGGTTAAAGTTGATGATATTCGTGATGTAGAAATTGAAGACCTATTGGGGCGGGATCAGGTGATGCCAGATGCGTCACTGATGAGTAAGAATATTCAGCATAAAGTAGTCATGGTAACAGGTGCTGGTGGTTCTATAGGTTCTGAACTATGCCGACAGATCATTCACTTGCGGCCCAAAGAACTGGTTTTATTTGAGCATAGCGAATTTGCATTGTATTCAATTGAACGTGAGCTACAGCACTACATTCAAGGTGGCGATATTGTTATTCGCCCTGTCCTTGGTTCGGTAGTGGAAAAAGAAAGAGTATTGCAGGCATGCCAGTTGGCTAAAGTGCAAACGTTGTATCATGCAGCAGCTTATAAGCATGTGCCCTTGGTGGAGCAAAACCCAAGAGAGGCGATTAGGAATAATGTTATAGGGACGCTGAATGTAGCAGAGGCAGCCATTGCTGCAGGTGTTGAGAACTTTATTCTTATTTCAACCGATAAGGCGGTGCGACCAACCAATACCATGGGTGCGTCGAAGAGGATGGCCGAATTAGTGCTACAGGCACTGAATGAAAAACATTCAGAAAAGGGCTTAACTCGGTTTGCCATGGTACGGTTTGGTAATGTACTGGGTTCATCGGGCTCAGTCATACCCTTGTTTAAGCAGCAAATTCAACAAGGTGGGCCAGTAACCGTGACCGACCCAAATATTACCCGTTATTTCATGACGATACCCGAAGCGGCTCAATTAGTGATTCAAGCTGGAGCGATGGCCGAGGGGGGAGATGTCTTTGTGCTTGATATGGGAGAGCCAGTTAGGATTGCAGAGCTTGCCAAGAGAATGATTCACCTGAGTGGGTTAGAGGTTAAAGATGACAATACGCCACACGGAGATATCGCTATCAAATTTACTGGACTTAGACCAGGAGAGAAACTGTATGAGGAGTTGTTGATTGGGGATGACGTAGTGGGTACCGAGCATGTTAAAATTATGCGGGCAAACGAGGCAATGCTGCCATGGTGTGAACTGGAGCCTTTATTAAAAAATATACAGAAAGCAGTGGATAATAATGACGATGAAGCTATTCGCGCCATTTTGCATAAAGTAGTAGCAGGGTATAAGCCTCAATGTGATATTGTTAACGTGCTATCAAGGGCTGTGAGTTGATATTTTTCAAGTTTTTACATTTAGTTTGCTAAAGATAGGCTTGAGATATTGTTATTTACTTAAAAAATAGATAGAATACGCGGCTCTTTGATAGACCCGCATCCATAGTGAGTGGAAATACGAAATGAAAACATTTAGTGCAAAAGCAGAAGAAGTAGAACACGATTGGTACGTAGTTGATGCTGAAGGTAAAGCCTTGGGCCGTTTAGCGTCTGAGATCGCTTTTAGATTACGTGGCAAACATAAGCCAGAATACACGCCGCATGTAGATACGGGTGATTTTATTGTTGTAGTCAACGCTGAAAAAATCGGTGTGACTGGCAATAAAGAAAAAGATAAAATGTACCATCATCACACAGGTTACATTGGTAACTTGAAGTCTATTCCTTTAGGAAAGCTTCGTGAAACACATCCTGAGCGTATTATCCAATCAGCTGTAAAAGGCATGTTGCCTAAAAACACATTGGGTAGAAATATGTTCAAAAAAATGAAAGTATTTGTTGGTCCTGAGCATACGCATCAAGCACAACAACCTAAAACGTTAGATATTTAACAAGAGTTTATTATCATGGCACAAACCCAATATTATGGAACCGGTCGTCGTAAAAGTTCAGTTGCACGTGTTTTTGCACGTCCTGGTAAAGGCGAGATTAAAATTAATAACGCATCTTTAGATGAGTATTTTGGCCGCGAAACTGATCGTATGATCGTTCGTCAGCCTTTAGAAACAGCTGAAGCAACTGAAAAATTTGATTTTCTTATCACTGTTAAAGGTGGTGGTACATCAGGTCAAGCTGGGGCAATTAGATTAGGTATTACTCGTGCATTGATGGAGTTTGATGGTGAATTGCGTCCTGCACTACGTAAAGCAGGTTTTGTAACACGTGACTCACGTGAAGTAGAGCGTAAGAAAGTTGGTTTGCACAAAGCCAGAAAACGCCCTCAATACTCAAAGCGTTAAAATTACGGATAAGACAAAGCAGATTCCTGTGCTTTGTTACTTTAAAAAAGCTCATCAGTTTGGTGGGCTTTTTTTATGCTGTTTGCAAAAGAACAGGCTGGAAAAGCAGCAAAACTTTTTTGGCGGAGTGGTTTATACTTTTATCAACAAGAAGAAATATTAACGTAGAACTCTATGGCTGATTATAAAGAAAAGTATTTGCGTGCTGTTAAAGCACTTAGTGAGGTTGAGAGAGAAGGTGACGATAAGCTTAGCTCGTTATACCAGAGCTTGCTCGCGGTGTTTCAAGAGCTTAAAGGGCGGCATAAAGAAATAGATAAGCTTGTTGTTAGTTTGCCTAAAAAATTACCAGTTACCGGTGTTTTGCCAATATTGGATTTGGTCAGGCTCAAAGAGCTCATCATTAGTTATCTACCAAAAGACGATCTGGTCGGTTTTGCCCCTTTGGTGTTGGACGAATTACTGACTGGTTTGGCTTTGGCAGATGAGCTGAATGTAGATGTGGAACGGCTAAGAAAAAGCTTAAGTAAAGCTAAGGTTTTAAAAGACTACACGGCTATAGCAGGTAAAGTAGTTAAATTGGTGCGTAAAAACCTAGTGACGCCAACCTTGTCTTCTCAAAGTGGTTCTGTGGATGACATTAAGCGAAGCATTAATTCTCAGCTTGAATTGTTTGAAAAAGGAGATGCAGGCCTTGCTGCAGCAGTGGATTTAGCGCAGCTAAGGAAAAGCCTAAAGCAAGTTGAAAGCCTATATGATTTGGAGTCGTTTTATACTGAGTTTTTCGATAGTTTAAATCAAGGTTTACTGCAAAAGGACGACTTTATAGTAGAGTTGTCAGGCTTAATTGAGACGGTAGTTGATCAGTTGACGGAGTTATCGACTGATTTAAAGGAAGAAAGTATAAACCGTGATCAAGCACGGAAAGATCGCTGGCGGTTAACAGAATTGATGGGTGGAGAGATAAAAACGCTTCGTGACTCACTTGTTAAAGAGGATAGTTTGGAGGTGCTTAAAACCAAACTAACTGAAAGGCTAGAGAATTTAGGAGGTGCTATTAGCCAATTTTCGACCCTAGAGGTTAATCGTGCAGATCAGGCAAAGAAGCATACTGACCGCATGGGGCGTCAATTAAAGGCTGTAGAAGAGGAACTGATTCAATTAAAAGGTTCATTAGTTGAAGCGCAGGAACAGGCTCTAGTGGATCCTTTAACGGGTGTTTCTAACCGCCGTGCATTTGATGAGCGTATGTCCATAGAGTACCAACGCTGGCAAAGAAATAATGAACCCTTGGTGCTTGCGATTTTGGACATTGATCACTTTAAAAAAATTAATGATAATTATGGGCACCCAGTGGGGGATACAGTCTTAAGATCAGTCAGTCAGCTCATTGACAAGCAGGTGAGGGGCAGTGATTTTTTTGGCCGGATTGGTGGTGAAGAATTTGCAATTGTTTTTGTTGGCAGTAGTATTGATAATGCATTAAAACGTCTGGACCAGTTCAGAAAAAGTGTAGAAACATGCAAATTTGGTATAAAAGGTAAGCGTGTTGTTGTTACGTTATCGGCTGGGTGTGCAAGTTTTGAGACAGGAGATGAGATTGATTTTGTTTATGAGAAGGCAGATAACGCTTTAATGGAAGCTAAAAAAACCGGGCGTAATAAATGTTTAAGTGCTCAGCCTGCTTAGTTAGGTTTACCTTCTATTCTTTAAATAACACATAGCTTGGTGAGTACTTAAGAAAATATTTTGTGAACTTATTTTTTGAATAAAGGGGCTTCCTTTAAGTTTATCCATAACAGGGCCCTTTATTTCGGCTAAATGGAGTGAAATAGCGGCTTTTCCCAAGTTATGATGAATGCTTTCAAGTGACTCTAGTGCACTGGTATCGATAATGCTAATCGAACTGCAGATCAAGACTACGTGGTCTATTGCAGGCTTATCAGCAATTAGCTGCATAATACGGTCCTCCAAATAATTTGTGTTAGCAAAGTAGAGGTTTTCATCAATACGGATGGCTAAAATATGCGGATCAGTTGTAACGATGTACCTGTCAATATTTCTATAATGCTCGGTATTGCCAACTTGCCCTACAACAGCGATATGAGGTTTAGTGCTTCGCTGTAGGTAGATTCCAATCGATATGGCCGCGCCACAAATAAGCCCAGTTTCAACGTTGATAATAAGAACAGTGAAAAAAGTTACCAGTAATGACAGCGCGTCAGTTTTGTCATACCGCCACACCTGCTTAAATGCGTGAATATTAATGAGTGGTGCTACGGCCACGATGATAATAGCTGCCAGTATGGCCTTGGGTAGAAAAAAGAAAAAGGGTGTTAGGCTGAGAAGGGTAAAGGTAACTAGCCCCGCTGTGATGACGGATGCTAAAGGTGTATTAGCGCCGGATGAAAAGTTGACCATTGAGCGCCCAAACCCACCGGCAACAGGAAAGCCACCACTTATAGATGCGGCGATATTAGCGGCGCCTAAGCCTTGTAGTTCTTTACTGGCGCTTATTTTTTCTCTTCTTTGGCTAGCCATTGATTTAGCAATAGAAACACTTTCTAGGTAACCAATTAATGCGATTACGAAAGCGTTAGGCAGTAACTGTTTAACTAAACCTATACTGAAATCAGGAAATTGAATGCTGGGTAAGCCTGCTGGGATATGGCCGATAATAGTAACAAGTTGCTCAGTGTTGAGACTAAAGTAATAAACGGAAAATGTACTTAAAGCGACAACTAAGAGTGGGCCTGACTTAGAGGCAAACTGCCTTGCAGTACTATTCATGGGGCGTGTTTTTAAATAGCGTGTTAGAGGTGCTTTAAATAACCATAGAATAAGTAAACCGAAAAGGCCAATTAAGGTGCTGTATACATTGGATTGCGGTAACTGCTCAAGCGTTCTATACGCAGTTTCATAGGCCGGTAACCCACGTGGAATAGACAAGCCTAAAAGGTTTTTAAGTTGGCTCAATATTATAATGATAGCTGAGGCGCTAATAAACCCAGACGTAACTGGGTGGCTAAGGAAGTTAATGATACCGCTTAACCTAATCATTTTTAAGGTGAGCAAAAGAATGCCTACTAGAAAAGCAAGTGTGTGGGCGGCTGCAATGGTTTGCTCAGTGCTGCTTAGGTTTAATTCAAGAAGTGCTGTGCCCGTCATAAGTGACATTAAGCCGACAGGGCCAACAGCAAGTGTGTTGCTGCTGCCAAATGCTGCATATAAAACCAAAGGGAGAATAGAGGAATAGAGAGCGACTTCTGGTGGCAAGCCGGCCAGCATGCCGTAGGCGATAGCTTGAGGGACAAGTACAACTGAAACTATAATGCCGGCAACGATATCACCCGACAATTGGTCTTTTTGGTACGTTATAAGCCAAGGAGGCATGAACATTTGAAGTGCGCCTTTTATTGTTTTATGTGTGCAGGGCCATTGTTATGATCGGCTCGCATAAAAGTATAGCTATTTTAATTATAAGTATAGATCAAAGTAGCTTGTCAATAAGGC
>JAHRWG010000079.1 GCA_019090295.1 Cycloclasticus sp.
ATGACATTTGTGATGGAAAATGTTCGCGGGCTTCTATCTATGTCAATAGCACCTAAAACAAAAGAACTTTTAAATGACCCAAACATTGACCCTGCTCTTTTCGAAAAGGGCTCACTTTTAGACTCTATATTTGATAAATTCAATGCTATAGGATATCACGTGGATTGTTTTGTTGTTAATTCTGTTAACTATGGAGCACCTCAAATACGTGAACGTATTATTCTGATTGGAAATCGCTTTGGCTATAAAGCAGAATTTCCATTACCCCAGTATAGTAATAGAGAAGAAGATAACTTACCCCCATTCGTGACATTAGGTGATGCAATTGGACCTGAGTCTGGGTTTAAAGATTACTGCCCTGAAGTGATGAACTTTAGCCCCAGAAAACTTAGATATTTATCTATGGTGCCAGAAGGAGGGAACTGGAGAAGCTTACCTGTGGATATACAAAAAGAGTCGATGGGCAAATCCTGGGATTTAAAAGGAGGTCGAAGCGCATATTGGAGAAAGCTTTCTTTTGCATTTCCATCGCCTACGGTTGTGACAATGCCAAATCACGCTGGCACCAGTATGTGCCACCCCACTGAGCTACGGGCGATTTCTGTAGGTGAAGCGGCCGCAATACAAGAGTTTCCTAAAAAGTGGAATTTTCTAGGGAAAACTACAGCAAAATTCAAACAGGTTGGCAATGCAGTTCCAATCAGACTAGGGGAGATTACAGGCATCGCTGTAAATAAACTTTTGAATAATATTTACAACCAAAGAACCCACCCTAGTGAAAAGCCATCATACACAGTTAATCATTTACGCCCTCACGTTCGGACAAGAACTTTCTTTAAAAACGGCAAGACGTTCGCTGGTGATCATTGTTATTATGGAGAGGAAAAGACTGATGATGAAAAAAATCAAATGGCTCTTGGCTTAGAGTAACCCCTTAGCCATTAATCTCTGCCAACAGCTTAAACGCATCGAGTTTACCTTCCCCATCAAGAAAGCGATCATATTTACTAGCTACACTTTCTCTAAATTTGTCCAATAATTCTTTTGAAGTTTTATGGATTTCTTCTTCATCTAAAGCCGCTTTGATACCCTCAAGAACCCAATCCTGAGCATCCTTATTACCACCGCTCAGCCACTCCCAAAACTCTTTACCGGCATATACAGAGACGTCACCCGTTAAGTCGATAACTTCGTGATTTGCACCCCTATTTATGCCCCTAAGAATGTCATACTTATCTGTTAGACCTTCTTTTTTTCCATAAAATACCCCAACCACTATATTGGAACAGGTATCTGGATATTTACCTAGTATTTCGTTAAAAGCCATATTCAATTGTACGGCCATTGTGAGCTGTATAGTCCACCTGCCTGCCTTTAAGGAAAGAAGCTCAACACTACCATCCGCTCGTTTAATAATATGGTCAATTTCATCAAAGCAAGGATTGCCAAAGGGTTTGGTTGATCGCCTAAATGCCGAGTCTAATTTAGTCGTTGAAAAAACATTTGGTAAAAACTTCTCATCAACAAGCTTACCGAACCCAGTGTTATGCCCAGTAACCAAATGGCTTGCCATAATAAGATCTACATATTCCTCAAAATTCTTCAGGTCGTGATAGTCGAATAAAAAAGGTGCCATAAACGGGTTTACAGACATAGTATCAGACAACTCATTTTCCAATTTCTTTCGTCGCTGCCCAATCCACCATTTAGTCCACTGCTTAATTCCATCCACTACTTCTTTCTTTTCCATTCCGTCTTTTCCTATATATTAAATTTAACCTAGACACCTAAACTAGTCGAAACGTGTCTACCAGAATAGTTTTCATTTGTGTTTCCGAGCAAAAAATGAACCCTCTACCTACTCATCATTGCCAAAATAAAAACTGATATGGCACGCAATTCGTCAATTGCTAACCAAGTATTTCGCGGCGTTAGTTGAAATAATAAAATATGTTTACAAATACAAATTCGTAAACATTGCTTTTAAATTCAATAACTTAGCTCGAAAGAGGATCGACGGACCTACCCTGAAAGTCTCATAATCACCCTATTATTTGAATAATTACACATTTAAGAGGTGATTCCTATGCCGACCGAAGGTAAAGCAGCCGTACTGACCGAACCTGAGTTGAAGCGCGTTATCGCTGTACAGCGATCCAATAAATTCGCTGATCGCAATATTGCTCTGATCTACTGCTCGTTTGGCCTTGGCCTACGCGCCAAAGAACTGTCACTGCTGAGGATCAGCGACGTTGTGGATGGCAGCGGAAATATCAAGGAGGTGGTCAACCTGACCGCTGGCCACACCAAAGGCGGCAAGCAACGCCACGTTTACCTGACCAATAAAAAAGTTGCTGATGCGATTCGGACCTACCTTGACGGTAGAAATCTCACCGGCTACGACGCCGCCTTGTTTCTGTCACAAAAAGGCGGTCGATTCACACCGAACACAATGCAGATGCTGTTCAGGCGTATGTACGGTGATGCTGGAATTGAAGGCGCGTCAAGTCATTCAGGTCGGCGCACCTTTGCCACCCGATTGATCGAAAACGGTGCCGACATAAAGGCAGTTTCAAAATTGATGGGCCACTCATCCATCAGTATGACTGCTCAATATGTGGAAGATAATCCTGAACGGCTTAAAAAGCTGACGGTGCTGGCTATATAAAAGGCTCACTGCCTACCTGAAAACCGGCTATAGCAAAAGTCATCTCAATATTGACCCGGAAAATCACCCCGTTCGACGTTTGCAATGATTTTCTTGGCCTTTTGAACATACCTACTGACGTTTCGTCTGACGTTTTCGATGTCAGCAGTAGGACTGAACTCAA
>JAHRWG010000366.1 GCA_019090295.1 Cycloclasticus sp.
CGAAAAGATTTTATTTTGTGCAACAAACTACAAAATTTACATAACTAATGATTGATTTTTTTGGTTTTTTGCTATAATTAGCATATCAGCTAATTCTGATCTTCAAAACAGAACACGCTACATCGTACGGTTCAACTAACAGCACACACTTGTCACCTCAGCGACAACCAACAGCTTTGGAGTTTCTCAATGATCACACGCAACTTACAAACAAAGCCATTCACATTAATCGAACTACTCGTGGTCATTTCGATTATCTCTTTATTAATTTCAATTCTTTTACCAGCACTGGCCAAAGCAAGAGAGTCTGCCCATTCAGCACAATGCAAAAGCCATTTGGGGCAAATGGGACAAATGGTATATATTTATGCAAGCGATTATGATCAAAAAATTCCCGGCTACTGGAATCCAAATTGGAAGACACCCTTTGGAACCAACGGATTGCTTTGGTATGAAGGATTCCAATCACACACAAAAATAGCTGCCCCAAAAGAACCAACCAATCACACAAATCACACCCAAGCATGGACAAAAGCGTTTTCATGCCCTTCACAAGACAACAATCAAGTCCCGACAGATGTAAACTGGCATCATGACTACGGGCTTAACGGAACAACTTTCACCCGCTCAGACACTGCCTTTGCCAACGGCCGCAGTTTAGACCTAATTACCAAGGCATCATCACGTGCAATGATTTCCGATTGCAACCCAAAAGAGAAACAGTCATCGAAATACCGTACCTATGCCTTATCAACAAACGCATCAACAATTTCGGCAAACTATACACACAATGGCAATTCAATGAACGTCCTCTATGTAGACAGTCATGTAGGCGCACAAACCCAAAATGAAGTACCCATGTTTACATCAGGTATTGGTGTTGCTAACCAACCACAAGACTTCCGAGACTTCTGGGGCGACACCTCAGATTGGGAATAATTTTCAAACAAAATTCTGAGTATTATTGCGTCCAATTACATCGCATTCAAAGATTCTAAAATATTTTAGGTCAATTTAAAATCATTCATATTTCATTCTTAGAAAATAGCCCCCGCACTTAACATTGCTTCAGTGTTCTAACTATAAATATGTACCCGACAAACAAAAAAAACAAATCATGACAAAATATAAACATCATTTAACTATCATTGCATTATTTATTTTCACATCTTTTAATATTGATCCTATCAATGCAGATATTTTTCTATCCGACGATTTTGAACGCCCTACTGCAACCCATTTTATCTCACCCAATGGGCCTTGGGATAGTACAAGTTTTTCAAGTACAGTTGGCATGATTGATTCGGCTTCAGGCTATTTGGGAACCAAAGCTTTAAAAATTCAAACATCCGGAACCGCAACACGGCGTGCGGTCTGGAGCCAAATCACTGCCTTACCAATATCGGATCAGGACTGGAATTTTTCGTTCGACCTTAATATCAAAAGTATTATTTTTGACGCAAATCAAGTTCATATTTTGCGCGTTGATCTTGGATCAAACTTAAATGGCAGTGACGTTGAATTAGCCATCGTACTAAACAAGCCAAAAGCCGGAAATACTCAGCCCCAAATTAATCTTAGAGTTCGCCACCAAGGAGCAGTAAACAGTGTCTATTCCAAGTCTCTTTCGTTGCAAAAAGAAAACTGGTACCACATCGAAGCGACCATTCGTAGAGCATTACCCAATACGAAAAATGGCAATGCCAATTTAATCGTAACGTCCATGACAGACCAAACAATCCAAAGTACTTTACTGGATAACTTAGACAATCAAAATCACGCGCAACTAGAAGAAATTCGCTTGGGCATAGCCTCAAATGGAGGCAGTGGATTTTCGACAACAACTTACATAGACAATTTTACCGCCCAAACAATCAAACACCCTGACCATGATGCAGCTATTAAAAAACTACATCATTCAAACGTCAAGCCAGCGGCATCACTTTACCGCGTAACGCTATGGAAATCAGACAACCCCAATATCGACAAAATACTTATTACAGGTGACAGCAGCACATCAATGAAAGACTCCGTAGCTGGCATGGTTTTCATTGGCCTTGACTACAACTCCTCAAATAGCAATCAAATCGATTGGGCAATCAATGTACAACCCATGCCAGGATGGGGCGTATACGAAGTTGAATACCCCATTCTTGAAGCATCACGCTTTTCAACCAGCGGTGACGATGAACGACTACTAATTCCATGGGGCGGAGGCCATGTCAAACGCGGGCCTTTTAATCAAAGCCCCAAACAGATGGGATCTTTACCACGCTTAAAAAATAATGTCCTTTGGTTCGGTGTCTACCCTTGCTTAACACAAACAATGCAGATGCTAATTTATGATGATGGCAACGACAACGGCAATGGCGTTATGCTTTGGACGCCAGACAAAGACGGATATATTAAAGACTTTACCGTACGCCCTGACAACACTAATGCAACAACTACTTTGTTAATGTCAACAAGCCACTTCCCCGAGAACACTGGCAAAATCAACACCGCATGGGACTGTCTCTTATACACATCTGACGCTGCCGACGAAGCTAGAAGTGTA
>JAHRWG010000001.1 GCA_019090295.1 Cycloclasticus sp.
GGCTTTAGCCAGCTATAACGCAGGTGGCGGCACCATTTCTTCGGCTATTCGGCGTAATAAGAAACTAGGCCGCGACACAGATTTTTGGTCCTTAAAACTTCGTAAGGAAACCGATAACTATGTGCCTAAGTTAATTGCCATTGCAACCATACTGGCAAACCCTGATAAGTATCATATTAAACTGCGCGATATCGCTGATGAACCTTTTTTTGAGCGGGTTAACATTAGTAAGCAATTAGACCTTGCTCGCGCTGCTGAACTGGCCGACATTAGTATTGAACAGCTCTATGAGCTTAACCCATCTTTCAACCAATGGGCCACCCACCCGACTGGGCCGCATTATTTGTTAATTCCCTCGTCAAAAGCGGCTGACTTTAAGTTAAAGCTTGCTAACTTAGCCGATTCACAACGGTTAAAGTGGATTAGACATTTGGTTAAACCTGGCGAAACATTAGGACATATTTCAAGACGCTACCGGACCACCAGCACACAAATCATTCAGGTTAATAAAATACGCAATAATAATATTCGTGCGGGCAAGCACTTACTGATCCCCACGGCTAGTTATAACGATGCACTGTATTCAAACAGTGAAGACATGCGTAAAAAAGCGACCCTAAATCGCTCCCGTAGTGGCCATAAACTAGAGTATTTAGTACAGGCTGGCGATTCATTTTGGTCGATCGCCAAGCAACATAAGGTATCGGTTCGTCAATTAGCTAAATGGAATGCTATGGCACCAGCTGACCCGTTGAAAATTCGCCAGAAACTGGTTATTTGGAGCAAACACGCCAAATCGACTAACTTACTGACCGCTTCTAGAAAAAATCAAACCATTCGCTATACGGTCAGAAATGGGGATTCCTTGTACCTAATATCTCAACGGTTTAACGTTAGCGTTAACGATTTAAAGCAATGGAATGTGCTGAACAAAAAGTACTTAAAACCCGGCCAAAAACTAAAAATTATTGTTGATGTGACCCGCTCTTAAATTAACTGTACTTTAAGCAACTCACTTTATGGTCACGGCTTAAGTTAATCTCTGGCGGTTGTTGTTGGCTACATTCTGGCATCACATCAGCGCAGCGGCTGTGGAAGTGGCAACCAGTGGGTAACGTTGAGGCCGATGGCATATCATCGGGCAATTTAATCAGCTTTTTCTGGCGTGCTTCATCCCACTGTGGAATCGCGTCAATAAGGGCTTGAGTATAGGGGTGCGCTGGGTTATTTAGCACCGCCTGTACGGGGCCAATTTCCACCACTCGCCCTAAATACATTACTGCAACGCTATCCGCCAAATACGACACCACCGATAAGTCATGGCTTATAAATAAATAACTAAGACCCTGCTCTTTTTGCAGTTGCTTTAATAGGTTAAGCACTTGCGCTTGTACTGATACATCTAAGGCGCTGGTTGGCTCGTCACACACCAAAATGCTAGGGTTGACCGCTAAGGCACGTGCAATACAAAGGCGTTGGCGCTGACCACCTGAGAACTCGTGTGGGTAGCGTGACCTTACCGCTGGGTCTAAACCCACTTTTTCAAGCAAGCCGGTGCAAATTAATTCCAGCTCTAATTTTGTGGTCCGTGGTTTTAACGCTAGCACACCTTCCTCTAAAATATCACCCACCAACATCCTTGGGTTCATTGAGGAAAAAGGGTCTTGGAAGATTATTTGTAGTTTGTCGCGGTAGGGACGAAATGCTTTCTCGCTTAATGGCGCAAGGTCCTGCCCTTGGTAGTTCACTTCTCCCGAACTTAATGGCAATAGTTTTAACAGCCCTTTCGCCAAGGTTGTTTTACCGCAGCCAGACTCCCCTACTAAGGCCAGCGTTGTACCCGCCGGTAGCGTAAAGCTCACCTCATTGACCGCTTTTACATAAGCAACTGTGCGCTTAAGCAGCCCTTTTTTTATTGGAAAATGTACACTAACATTCTTTACCTCTAATGCAGCATGCTCGCTCACCTCCAGCGGAATGGCATCTGTGACAACTTGCTCCACGGGCGTCGGTGATAGCTGTTCATCCAAACGGGCGCAACGCACCTTATGTTCAGCACTCAGCGTTTGCAAATTAATAACAGCCGTGTCGTTACAAATCGCTTGCCGATGCATACAACGGTCGGCAAAGCGACAGCCTATAAAGTCGGTGCCTAGTGGTGGCACTCTACCTGGCAAGCTAATTAACGGCTGTTCACGCCTATCCATACTGGGTAAGGCGTTAAATAAACTATGGCTGTAAGGGTGAGCCGCATGCTTAAAAAAATCATTTTTAGGGGCTATTTCCAGTAGTTGCCCTGCATACATCACGGCAACCCTATCGGCCATATCGGCCACAATGCCTAGGTCGTGGGTAATGATCCAAAGGGACATGCCCGTTTGCTGCTGCAACTCTTTTAATAACTGTAAAATTTGTGCTTGAATGGTGACATCCAAAGCCGTGGTTGGCTCATCGGCAATCAGCAAATCTGGTTCATTTGCTAAGGCAATAGCAATCATTACTCGTTGTCGCATGCCACCCGATAACTGATGAGGAAAGCTAGCATACTGATGCTCAGCATCAGGAATACCCACTTGCTTAATCAGCCCAACAACCTTTTCTCGCAAGGCCTTTTTGCCGAGTTGTTGCCCGCGTAAGATGACGGCTTCGGCTATTTGTTCGCCAATACTCATGACCGGATTGAGCGAGGTCATGGGGTCTTGAAAAATCATTGATATGCGCGTGCCACGCTGCCCCCGCATAGCTTTTTCGGGCATTTGTAATAAATCTTCACCACGAAAATAGACCTGCCCGGTGCTGATTTTTGCATTGCTAGGCAATAAGCGTAATACAGATAAAGCGGCAACAGATTTACCGCAACCAGACTCCCCCACTAAGGCAAAGGTTTCGCCTTTGGCAATGTCAAAACTAATGCCATCAACGGCCATAAGCTTGCCACTAGCATGCTTAAAGTGCGTACTCAGTCCTTGTACCGACAATAGCGGGGCTTGGTTCATCGAATTTATGCTTTAATTAAGGCGATAACAGCGTCTAAACCCGACTGGTTTAATTGGCTATGCGTCTGCGCTTGAACGGTTGGTTTGGCGTGGTAAGCCACGCTTAAGCCTGCAATATCCATCATTAATAAATCATTTGCCCCATCGCCCATTGCAATCACTTGCTCAGGCTTTAATGATAGCTCTTGCGATAGCTGCTTTAGCAAATCGGCCTTGGCTTGCGCACCAATAATATCACCTTCCACTTTACCGGTTAGGCAACCCTCTTTAACTTCTAGGGTGTTGGCTAAGGTGTAGTCCAAGCCCAGTCTCTGCTTAAGCTTATTGGTAAAAAAGGTAAAACCACCCGAGACCAATGCCAACTTAATGGATGAATCTTTTAAATAGGCAAGGAGTTCTTCAGCACCTGGGTTAAGGGTTAAGCGTTCGTCATAGACGCGCTGGAGGTCGCTTTCAGGCAAGCCTTTCAAAAGAGCTACACGCTGGGTCAGTGATTCGGCAAAGTCTAACTCTCCGCGCATCGCTGCTTCGGTA
>JAHRWG010000360.1 GCA_019090295.1 Cycloclasticus sp.
ACATTAAATACAGCTTATACTCCTACATCTGCTGAAATTGCTGGTGGAACACTCACGCTTACCTTAACAACTACAGGAAATGGTGGTTGTATTGCTGTTACCGATAATATGACCATCACCTTTACTCCTGCCCCTACTGTTAATGCAGATATTGATCAAACAGTTTGCGGAAATAATGCAACTGTTACTTTAAATGGTTCTGTTACTGGTGCAACTGGTGGCAGTTGGACAGGTGGTTTAGGGGTTTACGCTCCGAACAATACTACTTTAAATGCAACTTATTCTCCTACTGCTGCTGAAATTGCTGCAGGGACAGTGACACTCACTTTAACTACAACTGGAAACGGAAATTGTATTGCTGTGAATGATAATATGACTATTACTATTACAACATCACCAACGGTAAATGCAGATATTGACCAAACAGTTTGTGGAAATAATGCAGCAGTGACTTTAAATGGTTCTGTCACTGTATCTACTGGTGGTCTTTGGTCAGGTGGAACTGGTACGTTTGCTCCGAACCCAAGTACTTTAAACGCTGTTTACACACCATCAGCTGCGGAAATTACAGCTGGAACAGTTACACTTACATTAACAACAACTGGTAACGGAAGTTGTAATTCAGTTAATGATAATATGACCATTACTATTACTCCTGCTCCTACTGCAAATGCAGGTATTGACCAAAGTGTATGTGAAAACAATCCAAATATAACCCTTGCCGGAACTGTTACTGTTGCTACTGGTGGAATTTGGTCAGGTGGTGCTGGAGTTTTTACTCCAAACAACACAACTTTAAATACTATTTACACTCCAACAGCTGCAGAAATTGCCGCTGGAACATTAACACTTACTCTTACCACTTCAGGTAACGGGACTTGCAATCCAGTTAATGATAACATCTTAATAACCTTTACTCCTGCTCCTACTGTTAATGCAAATATTGACCAAACTGTTTGTGGAAACAATGCAACTGTTACTTTAAATGGTTCTGTTACTGGTGCAACTGGTGGTAGTTGGACTGGAGGATTAGGCATTTACGCACCAAACAATACAACATTAAATGCAACTTATACTCCTACTGCTGCTGAAGTTGCTGCAGGGACAGTTACACTTATTTTAACCACAACTGGAAATGGTGGATGTATTGCTGTCAATGATAACATGACAATTACTATTACTCCTGCTCCAACGGTAAACGCTGATATTGACCAAACCGTTTGTGGAAACAATGCAACTGTTACATTAAATGGTGCTGTAACTATTGCTGGTGGAGGAACATGGTCTGGAGGAACTGGAACGTTTGCTCCAAATGCAAATACTTTAAATGCAACCTACACTCCTTCTGCAGCGGAAATCACTGCAGGAACGGTTACACTTACATTAACTACTACTGGAAATGGAAGTTGTAATTCTGTTAATGATAATATGACAATTACCATTACCCCTGCTCCAACTGTTAACGCTGGAGTTAATCAGACATTATGCGCTAATAATGCTGATGCAACATTAGCAGGAACTATTTCCGTAGCTACTGGCGGTATTTGGTCTGGAGGAACTGGTACTTTCAATCCAAGTTCTACTGCATTAAATGCTATCTATACCCCATCAGCAGCAGAAATTGCTGCAGGAACTGTAATTCTAACTTTAACTACTACTGGAAATGGATTGTGTAATGCTGTTGCTGACAATGTTCAATTAACATTTACACTACCTCCAACAGCAAATGCAGGAATAGACCAAACGTTATGTGCTAACAATTCCTCAGCAACGCTTAATGGTTCTGTTACTGTTGCAACTGGAGGGCAATGGACCGGTGGATTAGGTATTTTCACTCCAAATAATAATACACTAAATGCAGTTTACAGTCCTACTGCTGGAGAAATTGCCAGTGGAAGTATAACACTTACTTTAACCACTACAGGAAATGGCAATTGTAATGGAACTGTGGATAATATGACAATATTTTTCACCCCATCACCTACAGTAAATGCAGATTTAGATCAAACTGTATGCGCCAATAACCCATTAGTAACCTTAAATGGTTCAGTAACTGTTGCTGGAGGTGGAATTTGGACTGGAGGCGCAGGTGTTTTTGCTCCAAATAACACTACATTAAATGCAACCTACACTCCTTCTGCAGCCGAAATCACTGCTGGAACTGTTACTTTATTTTTAACAACCACAGGAAACGGAAATTGTTTAAGTGAAGTAGACTCAATGGTGATAACAATTACTCCATTACCAACTGTAAGCGCAGGGCCTGCTTTAACTTCTTGTAGTAATAACCCAAATGTAACTTTAGCAGGAGTTGTTACTGGTGCAACTGGAGGAGTTTGGTCTGGAGGAACAGGTGTTTTTGCTCCTGGAAATACAGCTTTAGGCGCTATTTACACACCATCTGCGGCTGAAATTGCAGCAGGAACTGTAACACTTACACTAACAACTACTGGTAACGGAAATTGTACAGCTGTAGTTGACAATGTGACCATAACCATTACTCCACCGCCAACTGCTAACGCTGGTCTTGACCAATCAGTTTGCGGAAATAATTCTAATGTGACCCTTAATGGATCCGTAAACTTAGCTTCTGGTGGACAATGGTCTGGTGGACTAGGTGTTTTTACTCCAAGTAGCACAGCATTAAATGCAATTTACTCACCTACTGCAGCAGAAATAGCTTCTGGTAGTTTAGTATTAACATTAACTACTACTGGTAACGGAAACTGTAATCCTGAATCAGATCAAATGACAATTACCTTTACTGCTTCTCCAACTGTAAGTGCAGGATTAGATCAGACGGTTTGTGCAAACAATGCTAATGTTAACTTGAATGGTGCAGTTGGTATTGCTACAGGAGGACAATGGTCTGGAGGGCTAGGTTCTTTTGCCCCAGGAGCAACCACTTTAAATGCAATTTACACCCCTACACCTGCAGAAATTGTTGC
>JAHRWG010000080.1 GCA_019090295.1 Cycloclasticus sp.
AAGTTTAATCGCAATCTTTTTATTTAATTTATAGTTAATTAGTTTAGAGGATGATGGTTTAAAATGCGTTTTTAATTAAGATATTTCTAAGGTTTTAACATGTTGATAACCCGGCCATCTAATAGAATGAAAGAGGTTTCGTCTTTTCATGTCATGGATGTAATGACGCGAGCTAAAAAGATGGAAGCAGCTGGGCATGATATTGTTCATATGGAAGTGGGCGAACCTGATTTCTCAACAGCCCAGCCCATCGTAGATGCGGGTATTGAGTTTCTTCAACAGGCAGTTGTGCATTATACCGAGGCCCAAGGGCTGCCTGCGTTACGCCAAAAAATATCAGATTTTTACCTGCAACAGTATGGTGCTTCTGTGCCAATAGATCGTATCTTTATAACACCAGGTGCGTCGGGTGCACTAACGGTTGCCTTAGCGATGTTGCTGGATAAGGATGATGAAGTGCTGATGCCAGACCCTGGTTACCCGTGTAACAGCAATTTAACAACATTGTTTGGTGGTCAGCCTAAAATAGTCAGTGTTGATGCGGAGGATGATTTTCAGTGGACACGTGAGAAAGTGTTGAGCCACTGGAGTGATTCAACAAAAGGCTTAATGGTTGCGTCACCGTCAAACCCAACGGGGACATTAATATCGGCTGAACGCCTATCAGATTTAGTTGAAACGGTTAAGGAAAAAGGCGGTTTTTTAATTTCTGATGAAATATATCATGGCTTAACCTATGAACAGCGAGCTAACTCTGCACTGGAGTATTCCGATGATGTCTTTATCCTCAATAGCTTCTCTAAGTTCTTTGGGATGACCGGTTGGCGCTTAGGTTGGTTGATTGTGCCTGAGCAGGCTATTAGCGCAGCCACACGGCTTATGCAGAATCTTTATATATCTTCACCTACACATTCTCAGTATGCAGCTTTAGCGGCCTTTGAGGACGATGCTCAGGCTGTGTTGCTGGCGCGGCGCGACGAGTTTAAGGCGCGCAGAGATGTTTTGTTCCACGGGTTAGAAGAATTGGGTTTTGTGATAGAGCATAAACCTCAAGGTGCATTTTATATATATGCTGATTGCAGTGCATTTACTGATGATAGTTATGCCTTTGCGTTGGAGTTATTAGAGCAACAAGGTGTGGCTGTTACCCCTGGAATCGATTTTGGGCGCAATAAGCCAGAACGTTATTTGCGGTTTGCATACACCACATCAAGGCAACAAATAGAATTGGGTTTAACGCGCATTAAGGCATTTTTAGTGTCAAAAGGCTTGGTTTAATAAAGACCTATATTCAATAAAAATGTGGCTAAACAGCTTGCCCAGCACACCAACCCGATGACCAAGCCCATTGGAAGTTGTAGCCACCCAACCAGCCTGTTACATCAAGCACCTCACCAATAAAGTATAGCCCCGGCTGCTTTTTAGAGGCCATGGTTTGTGATGATATTTCGTTGCAATCGACGCCACCTAATGTCACTTCAGCAGTGCGGTAGCCTTCTGTATTATTGGGCTTAATTGTCCAATGCTGTAGTTGGTTTGAAATTTCATCAAGCCGTTGGTATGACAGTTTTTGTAGCGGGCTATCAGCCGTTTCTAAACCGAGTAAAGCCACGATAAGGCGTTTAGCTAAATGTTTTCCTAGAAGCGCTTTTAAGGAACGGTTAGGTTGTTCGGCCTTTTTTTCTTTAAGCCAAACAGCAAGGTCTAAATTAGGGAGTAAATTAATTTGAATAGACTCGCCTGCTTGCCAGTAAGACGATAACTGCAAAATGGCTGGGCCGCTAAGGCCACGGTGAGTAAACAGCAGGTTGTCTTGGAAACTGATTTTATTATTGCTGGCACGGCAGGGCACACTGATACCTGATAAATCATAAAACGTGGCTTTATCTTGGTTGTGCAATGTGAACGGCACAAGGCCAGCCTGAGTGGGCCAAATATGGTGGCCAAATTGCTTGGCAACTTGGTAGCCAAAAGCGCTAGCCCCCATTTTAGGAATGGATAAGCCACCGCTAGCTATAACAAGTGATTGGCAATGATATGAACCGGTCGACGTTTCAAGTTCAAATCCGCCAGATTGCTGTTTGTGAACCTGTTGAATCTGGCAATTAAGTTGAATGTTTACCTTATAATTAGCACACTCAGACAGCAACATGGTTAAGATATCTTTCGAGCTGTCATTACAAAATAGCTGACCATGTTCACGTTCATGGTAGGGGATTTTATAGTCTTCAACTTGTGCAATAAAATCCCATTGGGTATAGCGCGATAAAGCGGATTTACAAAAATGAGGGTTATGTGATAAATAATGTTCACTGCCAACATCGTAATTGGTGAAATTACAACGCCCACCACCGGACATTAGAATCTTTTTACCAGCTTTGTTTGCGCTGTCTAACACAAGCACTTGACGGCCACGTTTGGCGGCCTCAATGGCACAGATAAGGCCTGAGGCACCGGCCCCAATAATGAGAACATCAACGTGTTTATTTGGCATAAGTGTTGGCTGTAGTTTGTCGCTGAATGGACAAGACGCTAATAAAAGCCATTAGTATACGGCAATAAAAAAAGGGTGAATAACCTAATGGTCACTCACCCTTGATGTAAAAGGCGTTAGAAAAAGAAGTTTAAGTTACTGTCTGGCACAACGGTATGGTTAAACAGCATATGTCGTTTAGCCAACTTAACTTGGTCACCCTCAATGCGCCAAGTATCAGTACGTGAAACAACCATTCTTCGTTCATCCCCATCTAAGCGGTTGCGACTGACCGTTACAAGGGAAAGTACCTGCCACTCACCATCGGTATCAGTTGGAAAAACTTCGATATTTGAAACGGAGTGGCGAATAAGATTTTGTGGGTTTTCTGACCAGACGAGGCTTGTTGCAAATCGAGAGACTCGCAGTGCTAGTTGAGGCTTGTAGTCATTAAAAACATTGGCTTCCAATGTTTTCTCAGTATTTTTTTCCTCACGTAGGTAGCGTGCCGGGAAAGGCATGTAGTAATGAATGTCTTCCGTTAGCATGTCTAACCATTGTTGGTACTCTTCAGTATCTAGCAGGCGAGCCTCTTTAAAAAGTAAACTTTGAAAATCAAGGTAGGTGTCGCTATTAACAGGTGCTTGTATTGGGAGTAATGTCGTCATGTTAGTTAGCCTCCGTCGCTTTTGCTTCATCAAAGGTGCTATAAGTTGGCATACTGCTCCAGTCATTAGCCATCATCACTTCTTGCCAGCGGCGGTAAAAATATCGTTGATTTTGTTCGCCCACTAAACCGTCACTGACAACGCCAGGCATTTCTGGGTGTGCGTACTCTTTACCCATAGCCATATTGGTATACACGTTGTTTTGTCGAGTTTGCCAGCCTCTATTTAGTGAAGTGCAAGCAGTAAAGTTTTCACCATCATCATTATCAAACATGCCAGCAGCGCCAAAGGTACGGCAAACATTATCTAGAACCGTTTGCTTTAATTCATCTGACATTTCTTTGTCGACCATCGCCCATGTCCACATTTCCATTTTATCAGGCCCTTTAGGGTGGTATACACGGAACCAATTTAACCCTGGCAGCATTTGTACGTTTGGGAAAATCGTCATATTGATTTGTGACCCCCAAAACTTTTCTCCACGCAGTTTGCCTAGGCGAGAAATGACGGTGTCACGGTTTTCTTCTAAGTAAGCAACGGGGACACTTGGTTCGGGGTAAAAAGCGTAGCCGGACTGGCCATCAAGTGACGAGATAATGGAGTGCCCATTCATGCCCGCCCCAGCCATAGCGGTAGAACTATCAACACTGGTGTTCCCTAATGATAAGCTTTCAATATTAATACTGGTGGCAACGGACATCACACCTGCATGTGCCCAGCCTATGTGGTAACCATCACCACAGGCATTCTCGACTGGTAATTTCCAGTTAACAGGGTATTCAACCTTTTGACTCGTTCCAATTAGTTCAGTGCCTTCGGGCATAGCATCTAACCAAATATCTAAATACCACTTCATATTACCTAGGTAGTCTTCTAACGAGGGGGCTTTTGGGTCAAAGTTACCAAAAATAAGTCCCTTATAACTGTCTACTTGGGCCACAGGGATTAAACCAAACTTAGTTTTGTCTAATTCGTTATGGTAGGCATCTTTTTCAAGAGGGACGCCTGATAAGGTGCCATCACCAGAAAAACTCCAGCCATGATAGCTACAAGTGAAGCTTTTGGCATTGCCCTTGTCAGATTTGCAGACACGGTTACCACGGTGGGTACAGGTATTCAAAAAAACTTTAACAGATTGATCTTTTTGACGAATAACCAATACCTCGTCTTCGCCCATAAAGGTTCTAAAGTAGTCCCCTGGTTCAGGAATTTGACTATCATGAGCTAGAAATAACCAGCAGCGGCCAAATATTTGTTCTTGTTCCTGCTCATAAATATCTTGATTATGAAAAATAGTACGGTTTTGGCG
>JAHRWG010000081.1 GCA_019090295.1 Cycloclasticus sp.
ACACCCTAGAGTTCGTCGGCAGCGTCAGATGTGTATAAGAGACAGTATTGGCTCAGCATTTGCCAGTTTAGCCTTTGCAGGTTTCACCGTTTATAGCGCGAGCAAGTACGGTTTAAAAGGGTTTACCGAAGCGTTAAGACGAGAGCTTCATGGGGGCACAGTTGATGTGCGCTATTTTGCGCCACGTGGGACTAAAACCCCATTTAATGACGCGAATGCAGAGGCGCTTAATGTGGCTATAAAAGCCAATATTGACACACCAGAAAAAGTGGCCATTGAGTTTGCGGAGTTCTTGCAAAGCAATAAGGCAAGGCATTTTGTCGGTTGGCAAGAGCGACTATTTGGCCGTTTAAATGGGCTATTTCCAGGGTTAATTGACAAAGCATTAGCAGGGCAGCACTCAGCCATTATGGCGTGTTTACCCAAACAAAATACCGAAAATGAGCAGAAATGATACGCATTAAATCGGTTGTTTTAGCGGTATGCTTGGCCTGCTCAATGGCGGCTTATGCAGGGCAGGCTTCTCATGTTTCGGCACTGCAAAAGCAATGGGCAAACGCGACCTATGTTTTGGAGGGCGATGCGCAGGAAAAAGCGTTTGTAACCTTACTGCAGCAAGCTGACAAGGCTGTTTTAGAGATGCCAGGGTTGGCAGATGTGCTTGTCTGGCGAGGTATTATTAAGTCTAGCTTTGCGGGTATTAAGGGTGGTTTGTCGGCGTTGTCTTTAATCAAGGAAGCAAAGGCTGACCTTGAACAATCAATGCTTATTGATGAGCTGGCCCTATCTGGTTCTGCTTACACCAGTCTAGGAACGTTATACTTTAAAGCACCTGGTTGGCCATTAAGTTTTGGTGATGATGAAAAAGCAAAAAAGCTTTTAGAAAAGGCTCTTGCCATTAACCCGCATGGAATTGATAGTAATTATTTTTATGCCCAGTTTTTAGATGATAACAATCAACCCTTATTGGCTAAACGCTTTTATATGCAAGCACAGCAAGCACCCAAAAGGCCTGGCCGTTTAATGGCAGACAAAGGCCGGCAAGCGGAAATAGTGGCTGCATTAAACAAGCTAAACTAATGCGACATCGTCTCCGTTGAATATTTTATTGGTTGAAGACGATATAGCCTTAGCAGAGGCGCTAAAGCAGACACTCAAGCATGAGGGGTTTGTTGTTAACCACTTGACGCATGGGCAGCATGCTATTTTGGCCGTTAGAACAGGTGCGAGCGACATGGTTATTCTAGATTTGGGTTTGCCAGATATGGATGGCTTGGAGGCACTAAAAGCGATTAGAAAAATCACTTCAGACCTACCGGTCTTGCTATTAACCGCGCGCGCCTCTATTGAAGATAAAGTGTCGGGGCTTGACCTAGGTGCGGATGATTACCTTGCCAAGCCATTTGAAGTGAGTGAATTATTGGCACGGCTTAGGGTGTTTGAACGTCGATTAAGCACATTAAAGCATGCCGATTTAAAAGTGGGAAACGTTGTCTTAGAGCTAGAAAGTTTTCGACTGTCTGTTGATGGGCACACGGTTGAATTGTCTCGTCGTGAATTTATGTTATTGAAAGCACTCATGGAAAATGCAGGACGGGTCATCACGCGAGACAGTTTGGAGTCTAAGTTGTACAGTTGGGGTGAGGAGGTGGCTAGCAATACGATTGAAGTCTATGTCCACCACCTTAGAAAAAAATTACCAAAAGGGTTTATTAGCACACTTCGTGGAGTGGGCTATATCGTAAAACTACCATGAATTCCATTCGCAGTTACCTACTGCTGAGTTTATTGGCGACCATTACGGCCGTCACGTTTTTGTCCTTATTACAGGGGTACCGATCCAGCCTTG
The DNA here is from genome assembly GCA_019090295.1 of Cycloclasticus sp. Lineage (GTDB taxonomy): Bacteria > Pseudomonadota > Gammaproteobacteria > Methylococcales > Cycloclasticaceae > Cycloclasticus. The sequence continues at coordinate 1,850 of JAHRWG010000081.1, forward strand.
CTAAAGCAGAACAGTTATTTGACGGACGCTTAGAAAACTTAGCTCAAATAATTGTACAAGCCAATCATGATACTCAGCCGCGTATGGAACAAAAAATCCCGTTGAACCCATCGGTTTTTTTTCAAATTTGGTCTGATAAAAAAGAGCTTATCGCTCAGTCAAGCACTGCTCCGAGCTACTGGCTACACAAAGGGGTATTTAAAGCGGGCTATAGTAATGTGAACTTTAATGATTTCAGGTGGCGTATTTATATATTGAACGATAAACGCTTTAAACGTTGGATTGTGACCGCTGAACGGATAGATGTACGTTATGCCTTAGCCGATAATATTGTCATGGCAGCCATATTGCCCACCGTGCTGGCCATTCCTGTTGCCGGATTGATTATATGGTTAGTATTAGGCTTAGGTTTAAAGCCGTTGGTTGAGTTAAGGCAACAGTTAAGCCAAAAAAAACTGAATGACCTATCGCCGATTAAATTAGACCGAACACCAGAAGAACTTCAACCATTAATTAAAACAAGTAATGAATTACTGCAGAGGCTAGAGACGGCTTTTTTACGTGAGCAGCAGTTCTCGGCAGATGCAGCGCATGAACTGCGTACCCCGATTAGTGCCTTAAAAGTGCAGCTACACAATTTAATGCTGACGTCCAACTTGCAACACGACCAAGTGAAAGCAATTAAAGAAGGATTGGAACGTATGGGGTATGTGGTTGAACAGATATTGAC
>JAHRWG010000082.1 GCA_019090295.1 Cycloclasticus sp.
CTCAGTGGAACGTGACATCAAAACAACCTTTTAGGTTAAATAATTACCAGCGGAAATGAGAGAAAGCTTTATTTGCTTCTGCCATTCTATGTGTGTCTTCACGCTTTTTAAATGATGTTCCTCTACCTTCGATAACATCAAGTATTTCCCCGGCAAGACGTGCCGCCATAGATCTCTCACTACGCTTACGTGATGCGTCTATAACCCAACGCATAGATAAACCCATTCTTCTAATTGGTCTCACTTCAACAGGCACCTGATAGGTCGCCCCACCAACACGTCGAGACTTAACCTCAACTGACGGCTGGACTTTTTCCAATGCTGAAATCAAGGTATCAACTGGCTCAGAATGGCCTTTAGCTTCAAGTGTATCTAGCGCTGTATAAACAATACCTTCTGCGATTGACTTTTTCCCATCAACCATAATCATATTCATAAATTTAGCTAACACAAGGTTACCGAATTTAGGATCTGGAAGTATCTCTCTTTTAATTGCTGACTTTCTTCTTGACATGTTTGAACTCTAATTTTAATTAGTTTTTAGGGCGTTTAGCGCCATATTTTGAACGGCCTCTACGACGCGCCTCAACACCCGATGTATCAAGACTACCACGAACAACGTGATACCGAACACCCGGTAAATCTTTAACTCGTCCACCTCTTATAAGTACAACTGAGTGTTCTTGTAAGTTATGACCTTCACCACCAATATAACTAGTTACTTCAGCACCAGTGGTGAGCCTTACACGAGCAACTTTACGAAGAGCTGAGTTAGGTTTTTTAGGTGTCGTTGTGTACACACGTGTACATACTCCACGTCTTTGCGGACATGCCTCAAGCGCTGGCACATTGCTTTTTTCAAGCTTGCGCTTTCTAGGTTTACGAACTAGTTGATTTATAGTTGTCATACTTAAATAAGAGCTCCTAAGACTCATCTTAATTCTGAATTATAAATTCAGAATATTTATTTGTTAATTAATGAACTACATTTTAAGCTCAGTTAAGAGCGAGGATTTTAGGCAGATATGATCAATCTGTCAAGCTCCTCATTTAAAATTTCTAAATACAGAGCCATTAAAACTAATAGCTCTGTATGTTTTTTTATGGCTTAACTTAAGAATCCATGTTTAATGCTAATTTTAATGCCTCTTCAGCTTCAACATGAGCGGCAGCAGTTGTAACCTCAGGCACACTATCCAGTGAAACTGATGAATCCTTGCTTTTTCTGCGCTGCAAATGATGAGCTAGACCTGTGCCTGCAGGGATAAGCCTTCCTACAATAACATTCTCTTTAAGGCCCTGGAGGTCATCACGTGTCCCTCTCACAGCTGCATCAGTTAAAACACGTGTTGTTTCTTGGAAAGACGCTGCAGAGATAAATGATTCAGTTGCAAGAGAAGCCTTCGTAATACCCAATAATACATTGTCAGCAGTTGCAGGTATTTTACCGGCCGCTTCTAGCTTTTCATTTTCATGCAAGTATCGTGTTTTTTCAACTTGCTCACCACGTATAAAGGAGCTGTCACCAGAAGAGGTTATCTCAACCTTTCTAAGCATTTGCCTAATGATAACTTCAATATGCTTATCATTTATTTTTACACCTTGAAGGCGATATACATCTTGTATTTCATTGACTAAGTAACGAGCTAATTCAAAAACTCCACGTAGTCTTAAGATATCGTGAGGTGTCAATTCGCCTTCTGCTATGGTTTCACCTTGTTCAACGTGCTCACCTTCGAATACCGTAATATGTCTCCATTTTGGTATAAGTAACTCTTTGGACTCACCATCTTTATCAGTCACAACTAGACGACGTTTTCCTTTAGTTTCCTTACCAAAACTTACGATACCCGTCATTTCAGCAAGAATCGCAGGATCTTTGGTTTTACGTGCCTCAAATAAATCTGCAACACGTGGTAAACCACCAGTAATATCACGCGTTTTACTTGATTCCTGAGGAATACGAGCCAAAACATCACCACTAAGGACATTAGCACCATCTACTACATTTACAACCGCACCTGCTGGCATTACATAATGCACTACAATACTGGTTCCTGGTACGCAAACAGGTTGCCCATCAGCATCAACCAAAGTGATTGCAGGTCTCAGATCTTTACCAGTTGCACCCCTTTGCTTGGCTTCTGTTACTACCAGCGATGTTAAGCCTGTAATATCATCCACTTGCTGCTGAATTGAAACACCCTCTACGAAGTCTGTAAAAATAACCTTGCCTGATGCCTCAGTAATAACTGGGTGCGTATGTGGGTCCCACGTCGCTAGAATAGAGCCAGCTTTAAGCATTTCATCTTGCTTAGTAGGTAACTCAGAGCCATAAGGGATTTTATATCGTTCACGTTCACGCCCATACTCATCCACAACACTTATTTCACCAGAACGGGAGATAACAATCAGTTTGTCATCTTTGTTCTCAATTGTTTTAAGCTTATCATTAAATTTGAGTGTACCTTCAGATTTAATTTGTATGCTGTTAATGGCGGCAGAACTGGATGCAGCACCACCAATATGGAATGTACGCATCGTAAGCTGGGTTCCAGGCTCACCGATAGATTGAGCCGCAACCACACCAACTGCCTCACCTAAGTTTACAAGCTCACCTCTTGCAAGGTCACGCCCATAGCAAAACTTACAAACACCTTTTCTGCTCTCACAACTTATTGCAGACCTAACAATAACCCGATCGACACCATTTTCTTCGAGGTGATCGACTAGATCTTCATCTATAAGTGTATTACGAGCAACCACTAGTTCATTCGTCGATGCATTTAAGACATCTTCAGCAATAACTCGACCAAGTACTAGATTACCTAGGGTCTCGACTACCTCACCACCTTCAATTAACGGAGTTACTTCTAGTCCATTCAAAGTGCCACAATCTTCAGCTAGAACAACCATATCTTGTGCCACATCAACAAGACGACGAGTTAGGTAACCTGCGTTAGCTGTTTTAAGCGCCGTATCGGCAAGACCTTTCCTTGCTCCATGAGTTGAAACAAAGTATTGCAAAACATTAAGACCTTCACGGAAATTCGCTGTAATTGGTGTCTCAATGATCGAACCATCTGGCTTTGCCATAAGACCACGCATACCGGCAAGTTGCCGTATTTGAGCTGCTGAACCACGAGCTCCAGAGTCTGCCATCATATAGACCGAGTTAAATGATTTCTCATCTACCTGTTCACCACTGGCAGTGGTTGTAGGGTCTGTCCCTAAATTGTCCATCATTGCGCTGGCTACTTGCTCATTCGTGTGTGACCAAATATCAATAACTTTATTATAGCGTTCGCCATTTGTTACAAGACCAGAAGCATACTGCGACTCAACTTCTTTAACCTCTTTCTGTGCAGACTTAATTAATTTACCTTTTTCAGCAGGAATCACCATGTCATTGATGCCAAATGACACGCCTGACTTGGTTGCATTAGAAAAGCCTAGATACATAAGTTGATCAGCAAATATTACCGTCTCTTTATCACCTAATAGGCGATATGAAGCGTCAATCAATTGCATAATAGCTTTTTTTGATAGATCTTTATTGACCAAATCAAAGCTTAGAGATTTAGGCACTATTGACCAAACTTGAGCACGTCCAACCGTCGTCTCTACAAGACGAGTTGTCGTAACATCAATACCAGCCTTATCTTTGTTGGTTTCTTGTATTCTAATTTTAACTTTAGCATGAATATCTGCCGCACCCGCCTGAATAGCGCGAGTCGCCTCTTCAACATCAGAGAAAAGCATACCCTCGCCCTTAGCATTAATTTTTTCTCGAGTCATGTAATATAGACCCAAGACAACATCTTGCGAAGGAACAATAACTGGCTCACCGTTAGCTGGAGAAAGTATGTTATTGGTTGACATCATCAAGCTACGCGCTTCAAGCTGCGCTTCTATGGATAACGGAACATGGACAGCCATTTGGTCACCATCAAAGTCAGCATTAAACGCTGAACAAACTAGAGGGTGTAATTGGATAGCCTTGCCTTCAATTAAGATAGGCTCGAAAGCCTGAATGCCTAATCTATGCAGAGTAGGTGCACGGTTCAGCATGATTGGGTGCTCACGAATAACCTCAGCGAGTATATCCCACACTTCAGGACCTTCTTTTTCTACTTGTTTTTTTGCAACTTTAATTGTGGTTGCCTCTCCACGTAGCTGTAACTTGCTAAAGATAAATGGCTTGAAAAGCTCAAGTGCCATTTTCTTCGGTAGGCCACACTGATGGAGTTTTAAAGTAGGACCAACAACAATTACCGAACGGCCAGAATAGTCAACACGCTTACCTAGTAAGTTCTGGCGGAATCGACCCTGCTTACCTTTAATCATGTCTGCTAAAGATTTAAGTGGGCGACGATTCGTTCCTGTAATTGCACGACCACGTCGTCCATTATCAAGAAGTGCATCCACTGATTCTTGCAGCATACGCTTTTCATTTCGTACGATGATATCGGGTGCACTTAAATCTAATAACCGATGTAAACGATTATTTCTATTAATAACACGGCGATACAAATCATTTAAGTCGGACGTAGCAAAGCGACCACCATCAAGTGGCACAAGCGGCCTAAGCTCAGGCGGTAAAACAGGTAGCACTTTAAGAATCATCCACTCGGGCTTGTTCTTTGAAGCGACCAATGCTTCAAGAACCTTAAGTCGTTTAGATATTTTCTTTATCTTAGTTTCAGATTTTGTATTGTTAATGTCCTCATGAGAGAGGTCAAGTTCGGCTTGAAGGTCTAGCGACTTAAGTAGGCCATCAACCGCTTCCGCTCCCATTAGTGCAGTAAACTCATCCCCGTGCTCTTCAACGGCCTCAAGGTACTCTTCCTCGGTCATCAATGTGCCGGCTTCAAGCAATGTAAGGCCTGGGTCGACAACAACAAAAGATTCAAAATATAGAACTCGCTCTATATCCCTAAGTGTCATATCTAACAGTAATGCAATACGAGATGGCAATGATTTAAGAAACCAAATATGCGCAACTGGGCTTGCAAGGTCAATGTGACCCATTCGTTCACGACGAACTTTAGATAGTGTGACCTCTACACCACATTTTTCACATATAACACCACGATGCTTTAAACGCTTATATTTACCACAAAGACATTCATAGTCATTAACAGGACCAAATATTTTGGCACAAAACAACCCGTCTCTTTCTGGTTTAAATGTACGATAATTAATAGTTTCAGGCTTTTTAACTTCACCATATGACCAAGATCTAATCATATCTGGTGATGCTAAACCGATTCTAATAGCATCGAATTCTTCGTTTTGGTTTTGCTGCTTTAAAAAATTGAGTAGATCTTTCAAGACCGTATCTCCTTAATTATGTATGTAGAACTAAAAAAATGGATAAGAATTAATCTTGTTCCAGCTCAATATTAATACCTAGCGCTCTAATCTCTTTAATTAAAACGTTAAACGACTCTGGCATTCCAGGATCCATAGTATGGTTACCATCAACAATGTTTTTATACATACGTGTACGTCCAGATACATCATCAGATTTCACTGTTAGCATTTCTTGCAATGTATATGCTGCACCATAAGCCTCAAGCGCCCATACCTCCATCTCTCCAAAACGCTGCCCACCGAACTGAGCTTTACCACCTAGAGGCTGTTGGGTAACTAAACTGTAAGGACCAGTAGATCGGGCATGCATCTTATCATCGACAAGGTGATTCAATTTAAGCATGTACATATAACCAACAGTCGTTTCACGATCGAAAGCATCGCCTGTTCGTCCATCATACAG
>JAHRWG010000083.1 GCA_019090295.1 Cycloclasticus sp.
TCTTTATATTAATTGTTTAACGGCATTAATGTGATTTCAACACGTCTGTTTTGTGCCCGCCCCGCTTTTGACGCATTGCTGGCAACTGGGCGTTGCTCTCCATATCCCACTGCTTGTAGGCGTTGCCCTACAATACCTTGCGAACGTAAATAACCGACAACACTTTGTGCGCGCTGTTCAGATAAGCCCTGGTTAAAATTAGCATCACCCACACTGTCCGTATGGCCAGCCACTACAATGTTTGTATCCTGATATTCTTTAAAAATAATAGCCACTGAATCTAAGACACGGTAAAAGTTTGCATTAATACTTGCATTACCTGTTGAAAACGTAATATTGCTCGGCATATTAAGAATGAGGTTATTTCCAACTCGGCTAACACTCACACCTGTGCCCTGAAGTCGTTGACGGAGCTTAGCCTCTTGGACATCCATATAGTAGCCAACACCACCACCAGCTGCCGCACCTAAAACCGCGCCTTTTAAAGCCGTATTTCTATCACCATTCATGGCACCAATTATGGCGCCACTTAACGCACCAATCCCCGCGCCCTTTGCTGCATTACTTGTTTGCTGCTCCTGTGTATAAGGATTTATCGTTGTACAAGCTGCAAATGTTAACATCAAGCCACTGGCTAGTCCCAATCGTAGTTGTTTTTTATTGATCATTTTAGCTCCAATTTTCAAGTTAGTTTTTAAAGGTTAACACGGTTAATAGCGACCCTAGTTTATTTTTATGAGTAGCAAATGGATTAACTCGAGTCTTAAATATCCGGCCCAATTGTCCAAAGTTTTTCCAACTGGTACTGGTCACGAACTTTTGCCTGCATAACATGTACAACAATGTCACCTAAATCAACAAGCGCCCACTCACCCACGTCCAAGCCCTCTACACCCAATGGAATTAAACCCTCTTTTTTACTCATCATTGCTACTTCATTAGCCAATGATTTGACTTGTCGACTTGACCCACCCGTGACCACCACCATATAGTCAGCAAACGAACACTTACCTTTTACACTGATGGCTTCAATATCTTGGCCTTTTTTCTCTTCAAGTACATCTGTTACTTTTTTTAGCAATTGCTTACTCATCTTTACAAAACCTTTCGTATATTAGTTTGTTGACGCATAAAATCGTCGTCGTTTAATTTCTTCTAAACAATCATCCGAAAGCCATTGCCTTACGGGCTTATTGTCTTTAATTAATTGTCTAATCTGTGTTGCAGATATATCCACCGGCTGAACAGCTAGGTGATAAATTTTACCATGTGTTGCTGCTTCTAGTTGAGACTTATCGTCGGTCATAAACGGGGCCGCATAGTCCTTAAGTGTTGGCGCCATATTATTATCAAATCCTGCTCGGTCAGTGATAACAATATGAGCCAGCTTAAGCAGGTCTTCCCAGCGATACCAAGACATCAGCCCATTAAAGGCTTCCATTCCTAAGATCAGTATCAATCGTGCCTCTGGCATAGAACCCCTGATACCTAACAAGGTATCCACCATGTAACTTGGGCCCGGTCTTTGCATCTCAGTATCATCTGCATGTAACGCCAAGCTACCTTTAAGTGCCAGTAGCAATAAATGATAGCGGTCTAATGCAGATAACACCGGACTATTTTTATGTGGCGGCTGCGCGGATAACAGCATTCTCACTTCATCCAAACCAAGTTTGCGCTGCACCTCAGCTGCAGCATTAGTATGCCCCAAGTGAATCGGGTCAAATGTTCCACCATAAATACCAATCAGTCGTGGCATGTTATTTTTTGCGTAAGTTCCTGCCAATCAATCTTCTTTACTGTCTAATATGCCCATCGCCTAAAACAATGTATTTTTGTGTTGTTAAGCCTGTCAAACCAACTGGGCCACGGGCATGTAACTTATTGGTACTAATGCCTATTTCAGCCCCTAAGCCATACTCAAAACCATCTGCAAATCGAGTTGAAGCATTCACCATCACCGAGCTCGAATCAACCTCGCGTAAAAAGCGCATGGCTGTTGAATAATCACTCGTCACAATCGACTCAGTATGTCCTGAGCTATGCAGATGAATATGATCCATCGCCATTTCCATATCATCGACAACTCGAATAGATATAATTGCTGCTAGGTACTCTTCATCCCAATCTGCATCCGTTGCGTCCACAGCACCAGGAATGATTGCTTTTGCTTTTTTACACGCTCTAATTTCTACACCTTTCTTGCCGTAGATAGCGGCTAGTTCAGGCAACACAGTGCTAGCGATATCCTCAGAGACCAGCAGCGTCTCCATGGTATTACAGGTACCATAGCGTTGCGTTTTAGCGTTATCCGCGATAGATATCGCCATATCTTTATCCGCTTTAGAATCGATATAAACATGACAGACACCATGCAAATGCTTAATGACTGGTACCCTTGATTCTTGACTGATTCGTTCAATAAGGCCTTTACCGCCACGTGGGATAATCACATCGACGCTGCCTTCCATGCGAACCAACTCCCCTACTGCTTGCCGATCAGTCGTTTCAATAACTTGCACAACGTCACCGGGTAAACCCGCCACGTCTAACCCCTTGTTAATACAAGCCGCTATCGCCTGATTAGAGTTTTTAGCTTCTGAGCCACCACGTAAAATACACGCATTGCCTGATTTTAGGCACAGTGCTGCAGCATCGGCCGTAACATTTGGTCGCGATTCATAGATGATTCCAATAACACCCAACGGCACACGCATTTGCCCAACTTTAATACCAGAGGGTCTTGCGTTAAGTTGACTCACTTCGCCAACTGGGTCCGTTAAAGCAGCTATTTGCCTTAGCCCTTCGGACATGCCTTGCACCCTTTCTTCGTTAAGTGCCAAACGGTCTAATAACGCATCATCCAAGCCATTCTCTGCACCTGCCACCATATCCAGTTCATTCGCTTTTAATATAGCAATCTGTTGTGTTTCAATTTCTTGCGCTATGGCAAGCAATGCTGCGTTTTTCTTACCTGTATCTGCATTAGCAATTACTCTAGCTGCTTTTTTAGCACGCTTACCAATATCTTGCATATAGTCAATTAAATTATTCATTTGTATCCATCAATTGTAATTAGTTGTTATGTCATCAGGCAGGAAGTGCCCCGTTTCTGGCAAGGTTTGGTCGACAAATAGCGATGCAAATTTGTTCAAGAATCAGCCAGTCATTACCGTTCTCTACCCCTTTAATAATTTTTTCCGCTTTCGCTGACATAGAGATAAGGCGGTGCCAGTGCTCTAGGTTTCCTTGTGCTAAAAGCTTTAAATACTCTGCTTTTTTAGTGTCCCACGTTCGGTTCTTTTTAAAGGTGATATCCGTTCTGCCTGTTGATGCCTTCTCAAAACTAAGCGCTGCAAGCAGTCGCAACTCACGCAAAACAGCCCAAAGTAAGATAGGTGTTGCTAACTTTTCTGCTTTAAGCGCCTGCAAAATTTGAAGGACTCTAGGCAAATTGCTGGCTAACAAGCTTTCCATCAATTTAAAAATATCATACCGTGAATTATCAGCCACTGCAGAGCCAAGCTGCTCTATCGATAGCACACCGGCCCCGTATATTGCCTGTAATTTCTCAATCTCCTGTGCAGCGGCCAGTAAATTTCCCTCGACGCACTCCGCCAAAAACTTCACCCCTTGCTGATTGGTGCTCATTCCTTTTTGCTGAAGCCTTTGATGCAACCATTGTTCTAGCTTCTTATTGGCCAAGGGCCAAACAGCGATAGCAACCCCGTGCTGGTCGATTGTTTTGAACCAACGCGTACTCTTTGAGGCTTTATCAACCTTACCGGTTATGATAATTAAAATATTATCTTGGGATAGATTAGCAACCACCTTATCGATCGCGGCAGACCCTTCACGCCCAGGTTTTGCAGAGGGTATATTTAGTTCAATTAGGTTTTTATCAGCAAATAAAGACTGACTCAAACACGCTGCAAATACTTGATTCCAATCAAACTTAGCATCAACATGAAAGACCTCTCGATTTATAAAGCCAGCAGCTTTCGCTTTCTCACGAACCAAATCAACCGCTTCCCCTTGTTGAAGCGGTTCGTCGCCTGAGACCAAGTAGACTGGCAACAAGGCTTTTTCAAGTGAAAAAGGCAGTTGTTGAGCTTCTAATTGCACGTGCTCAACGCCCTAAGTGAAACGTTTTCCTTCTACTGCTCAAGGTTTTCAAGGTTTACAGCCTGAATTTGTCGAAGAATTTGCTGTGCAGTATCTCGTTTCAAGTCTCTAGCGATAACACTGGACTCATTCGTTCGCCCAATAATATTGTTTTCATCATTTATATAGTCTCGAACCAAGACTAAGGTTCTTTTATCAATAACGTTGAGCCCATCGTTTGTCACTAAGCTGTACGTCACGCTATATTCAATTTCAGACTCACGAACCTTTCCTCGCGAATCAACACTTAACGTACGAGTTTCAGAGCTTTCATCATCAATGGATAAAATAGCCTCTGCCTCTTCTCGGTTGTTCACAACTTGTGCTGAGTAGGCCAACATTTCTCTAAGGTCTGTCATTAACGCACTATTACTTGACCCGACTAAGTAGATTTTCTGGAGGCCTTGCGGCAATTCAAAAGCCCCTCGCAGCTTAAAGCCACAAGCCGCTAGTGTTAGCGACAGCAAGCAAACGAATGCGATTGCTCGTATTAAAGGGGCGGGCATCAATCTAAGTCTTATCATTCTGAGTTCCTCAAATAACGATATTAACTAGCTTTTTAGGTACGACAATAACTTTTCTAACTGGTTTATTATCAATGTATTTTTTCACATTTTCTTCCGCCAAAGCGGTTTTTTCTATGCTTTCTTTTGTATCGCTCACTGCCACCGTTATTTTAGCCCTTAACTTACCATTCACTTGAACGACCATGCCCACTTCATCTAACACCAAAGCAGCGTCATCAAAGTCTGGCCAAGGTTCTTGGATAAGATCACTGGTATAACCCAAGGCTTGCCATAAAGCATCACATACATGAGGGATGATAGGCGAGAGCATTAAAACAATATGACTCAGGCATTCTTGGCGCAAACCTTTAGCATCCACTGTGTCGGCGTCGTATTTACTGACCGCGTTAAGCAGTTCCATATTAGCCGCAATAGCCGTGTTAAAAGTCAGGCGGCGACCAAAATCATCATTCACCTTACGCAGCGTTTCGTTGACTTGTCGGCGGAGCACTTTGTCAGCTGAGCTTAGTTTTGCCACATCATATACATTGACAATACCGGCATCTCGGTGCTCTTTAACTTGGCGCCATAAACGCTTTATAAAGCGATACGAACCTTCAACCGAACTATCTGACCATTCTAACGATTGCTCTGGTGGCGCTGCAAACATTGTAAACAAACGAACCGTATCAGCCCCGTACTTTTTTATTAAGCCTTCCGGGTCGACAGTATTCCCCTTTGACTTTGACATTTTACTACCATCTTTAAGCACCATGCCTTGAGTTAACAGTTTCTTAAAGGGTTCATCACAATCAACCAACCCTTCATCACGTAACAGCTTTGTATAAAATCGTGAGTAAAGTAAATGCAAAATAGCGTGCTCAATACCACCTATATATTGGTCCACGGGTAACCAATGTTTAGCTCGCTCATCGAGCATTGCCTCATCGTTATCGGCACTACAATACCGTGCAAAATACCATGAGGATTCCATGAATGTATCAAAGGTATCCGTTTCTCTTTTTGCTGGCGCAGCACAGGTTGGGCAAGTGGTGTTAACAAAACTAGAATGCCTAGCAAGCGGTGAACCTACGCCGCCAAGCGAAACATCTTTTGGCAACAACACGGGCAGCTGCTCATCTGGCACTGGCACTGTTCCACACTTGTCACAATAGATAATAGGAACCGGCGTTCCCCAATAGCGCTGGCGTGAGATACCCCAGTCCCGTAAGCGAAAGTTAACCTTCTTCTCACCGCAACCTTTTGCACTCAATGCCGCTGCAATTTTATCGACTGCTTGCTGAAAGTCTAAATCATCGTACTCGCCCGAGTTAATGGTTAAACCTTTGCCTGTATAGGCTTGCTTGGTTAAATCTGCCTCCGAAGAAGCAATCACTTGCTTAATGGGCAGTTGATATTTTTTAGCAAATTCATAATCGCGCTGATCATGCCCTGGCACTGACATAACAGCACCCGTGCCATAATGCATTAAGACGAAGTTTGCGACCCACACAGGCAGCTCTTCTCCTGTCAGTGGATGAATAGCCCGCACACCCGAGTCAACGCCTTTTTTCTCCATGGTTTCCATCGCTGCTTCTGAGGTTTCCATGGTTTTACATTCATCAATAAATGCCTGCACGTCTGCATTATCATTAGCAACACTCATGGCGAGAGGATGCTCTGCTGCGACGGCTAAATAGGTAACGCCCATCAACGTATCTGGACGTGTTGTGTAAACCGATACGCTGTCACTCAAACCATTTAGCTCAAAAGAAAGTTCAACACCTTCTGAGCGTCCAATCCAGTTTTTTTGCATCGTACGCACTTGCTCTGGCCAGTCGTCAAGCTGATCCAGCGAGTCGAGAAGCTCTTGCGCATACGCTGTAATCCGCATAAACCATTGAGAAATTTCACGTTTCTCAACAACAGTATCACAACGCCAGCAGCCACCATCGATGACCTGCTCATTAGCTAATACCGTATTACAATCCGGACACCAGTTTAGAGGAGCCGTCTTTTTATACACTAGGTTTTTCTTTAGCAAACGATTAAAAAACCATTGCTCCCAACGGTAATAATCATCTGAGCACGTGGTGACTTCTCTTGTCCAATCGTAGCCATAGCCTAATTTTTTTAATTGATCCCGCATATAATCAATATTGTCATGGGTCCAACCACTTGGGTGCACACCATGTTTCATCGCGGCATTTTCGGCGGGTAACCCAAACGCATCCCAGCCCATGGGTTGCATAACATTTTTGCCCTTCATTCGCTGGTAACGACTGATAACATCGCCAATGGTATAATTCCGAACATGCCCCATGTGCAATCGCCCACTGGGGTATGGGAACATCGACAGGCAATAGTATTTTTCTTTCGTTAAATCTTCAGACGCTTTAAATACATCGTTAGCTTGCCACTTCTGCTGAACGGTGTTTTCGATAAGAGATGGTTGATATTCTTCTTGCATTTTTATTCCAGCGAGCACACTATTTAATTAGGATGGCTAGAATACCTTAGCTACCCTTAAATCTAAAGTGATATTACATAAGGAGTACGTATGACGACGCCTATTCAAGATAAACTTATTCATGCTTATGATCTGATGCTTGAGCGTGTGCATGCCACTATTGAACATGCTGAAAAAGAAGCCATCCCTAACATTGAAGAGCAGCTAAAAGTTGCCCAGCAAAAAGCCATTGAGTTGGGCGAGCTTAGCAAGGAAGAAGCCGAAAAAGTATCCCAATACCTTAAACGTGATTTACAAGATATTTCTGAGTATATGCAAGAGACACAGTCTCAGTTCTCAGACTGGCTAACATTTGAAGCCAGTATCTTAGAAAGCAAAATGCTTGATTGGCTAAACTTGGTTGCTGACCAGACAAAGGTGCAATGGAATCAATTTAATGAGCAAGCGCGTAAAAGCCAACAATACCATTCAGGTGAAATTACTGGACCTGGGACACTTGAATGCATTGCATGCCAACAGCTCCTCCACTTTAAGAAAACAGGCCATATACCCCCTTGCCCAAAATGCCATGGTACTGAGTTTAAGCGACATAAAAAGGAGTCTTAGCCGCGTATGAACAGAGTTATTTTTAATCAAAAGGGCGGTGTTGGAAAGTCCACCATTACCTGTAATTTAGCCGCTATTAGTGCGTCAACAGGAAAAAAAACACTGGTCATCGACTTAGATACCCAAGGAAATTCAACCCATTATTTGTTAGGAAAAAAAGCGTCCGAGCTTAACTCAACATTGGCCGACTTCTATGCGGCAACCCTTAGCGTTAGCCTTTTCCCCAAGGACTTCAGTGAGTTCATTTACGCCACGGAGTTTCCAAATTTATATGTCATGCCGTCACACCCAAACATGGATAACCTTCATGCAAAGTTAGAATCTCGTTATAAAATTTATAAGCTAAAAGAAGCGATTGATAATATGCCGGATTTTGATAATGTATTTATTGATACCCCGCCTGCCTTAAATTTTTACACCCAATCAGCCCTCATTGCTGCGAATAACTGCCTTATCCCTTTTGATTGTGATGTTTTTTCAAAACAAGCTCTTTACAGCTTACTTGAAACGATTGATGAAGTTAGAGCCGACCATAATCCAGAACTGGCTATTGAGGGCATCATCGTTAACCAATTTCAACGGCGAGCCAAACTACCCACGCAATTAGTGGCTGAATTAGTGGATGATCAATTACCTGTATTACAAACAAAACTCTCTGCGTCGGTCAAAGTTAAAGAGTCCCATAGTGCTTGCCAACCCATGATTCAATTCGCACCTTCACACAAAATCACCGAGGAATTCATCACCCTTTATGATGAACTAGGCCCGCATTGAAAACCTTTTTTGACCCTAAATACGTCCATTAAACCAAGGAGGTTTCAACGTATTGGTTCCTCACACTTGTAAAAGTAACTCATCGCCTCTATGAACTTAATCTAAAGGGCGTTAGAATGAATATTATCAATTGCTAATAAAACAATAAACAGCAAGAAGTTAATCACTTACATAAGAGGACGAAGATGGACTATTTACGGTATTACCTTGGCACATTTATCATGTCTATTGGCATCATTGGCTTCTACATGGGCGGCCCATGGGTTTGGGTAGGAGCCAGTACATTTATTCCTCTTATTTTGATTGATATTTTTTCAAAAAAAGACCTTCGTGTGCGTCATATATCAACACCATGGCTCGCTGACTTACCGCTCCACCTACACTTTTTTTTCATGGTTATTTTGTATGCCGCACTTTTTTACTGGATCAAGACTGAACAGGGTATTGAACAAACCATTCCTTTTAGCTACCTTTTAGGCGCAACTATATCGATCGCTTTATTTAATGTTGCCCCTACCGCTGGCATTGGCCATGAGCTACTGCATAGGCGCAACCCCATTTCACGGTTTCTTGGTATGCTAATTGGAACATTTGTCGGCGACCCAACGCGTGATATTGCTCATGCTCATACCCATCATTTGCACTTAGGAACCGTTAACGATTCTGATACTTGTGCCCGTGGCAAAACAATTTACACGTTTGCCTTTACCGCAACTTGGGGCAGTTTAAAAGATTTTTACCTGATGGAAAAAGCACGCTGTGCTAGAGCAGGCGAGTCATTCTTTTCACCTAATGGCCGCTTATTTAAAGCATTACTTCAAGTCGGCGGCTTACTACTTATTAGCTTCTTAATTGCTGGTATTTATGGCTGCCTTGTTGTTTTAAGCAGTATTATTTTAGCTAAGCTGTTCATAGAAATGCTTAATTACTTTCAACACTATGGCATTGTTAGACTAGAGGGAACTCCAAATCAAAGTCACCATTTATGGAATCATCTGTCGCCTGTTTCTAGGCTCATTGCGTTTGAAATAACGAACCATAATGACCATCATAGGGACTCATACATTCCTTATTACGCACTCAAACCTCATTTAACCGGCCCTCAAATGCCCAGTATTTTTTTATGCTTTTTAAGTGGACTAATTCCACCTTTGTGGTTTAAATATATCGCAAAGCCTAAACTTAAAGATTGGGACCTGAACTATGCAACGGCTGAAGAAAGAGAACTCGCCCGAGCAGCAAATAAAAAAGCCGGCTGGCCTGATTGGTTAGCAGATTAAGGGCTCTAAACCCTAATAATTTAAATTAAAATTACTTATGAAACGTATCCTCAACCTTTTTAAGTCACAAAAAACACCGTTAACGGTTAGTCTAAAACCGGGCGATAGTTCCTTTGACGTCCCTAAAAGTACAACGCTACTCCAAGCGGCCATCAATAACGACATTAAAATTCCTTACCACTGTACTGTTGGTACCTGTGGGAATTGTCGCTGCAAATTAGTGGATGGTGAGATACGCCCTATTATGGATTTTTCCTACACTTTATCTAAAGCGGAGTTAGATGATGGTTATATTCTTGCTTGTCAAAGCTTTTTAAAAACAGATATCACCCTCGAACTTGAAGTGGATGAAAACCAACCCAGCCAGCCATTAGAAAGCTACACAGGCGTTATAAAAAGCACGCACATGCTTACCCATGACATTATGAGCGTATCGGTTGAGTTAGACAGGCCGATACAATTCAGCGCTGGCCAATTTGCTGACATTGGATTGGAAGGGTTTTCTCGACACAGGAGTTATTCATTTGCCTGTGCCCCAGAAGATACGGGCCAAAAAACGGTTGATTTTCATGTTAGGAAAGTGCCAGGGGGAAGTTATACCGAGTGGCTGTTTGAACAAGATCGTAAAAATGAAACCTTCGAATTACACGGCCCTAGCGGTTCATTCTGGTTAAGAAGCGCAGATGCACCCATTCTTGCTATTGCTGGAGGCAGCGGTATGGCGCCCTTAAAGTCACTTTTAGATGATGCTTTAAATAAAGGTGTTAATCGGCCTGTTAGTTATATCTTTGGCGCTCGCTCACAGCAGGACCTTTATTGCCTTGACGAAATGCATGCCCTAGCTGAGAAATGGCCCAACAACTTTAAGTTTATACCTGTTTTATCAGAGGAGCCGGCTGATTCTAATTGGACAGGAAAACGGGGGTTTGTCACTGATTATATCGATGATAATGTTCTGGGCTTCCCCGTCAGTGAGAGCCATGCTTACTTATGCGGGCCTCCACCTATGATTGATGCCGTTCTATTGAAACTGGATACCGCTAGCGTGAGCTTGGATAACATTCACTACGATAAGTTTCTAGATTCTAGGCAGCTTGAGAACTAATTGACCGTTTATCTCTATTGATAAAACTCAGGACTAGCATTAGGCCCGTAAATAACCAAATAACCCACCAGCCCCCTTGCACAAAAGGGGTGCTCCCTTTCAATGGCACAATAGAGCCCGTCAAATAGCTGCGTTGAAACATTGGTAATTGGCTGATCAACCGGCCTGTCGGGCCAACAATGGCCGTTAAGCCTGTATTAGTTGCTCTCAGTAAATAGCGGCCACTTTCTAAGGCGCGCATCCGTGCCATTTGTAAATGCTGAGCCGGCGCTATCGTTCTGCCAAACCAAGTATCGTTGCTAATATTGACTAGATAGGCTGCCTTTGGCAATCCGTCTAGAGATGACTGCTGAAAAACATCCTCATAACAAATGGATGATGCGAAAGAATGCCCCGCAGCACTTAATAAGGGTTGGTCATCTAGGCCACTGGAAAAATCAGAAAATGGAATACTTAGAAACTTCAAAATAAATGTTGAAAGCGGTTTCAGTGGCATGTATTCACCAAGCGGTACTAAGTGACGCTTAAAGTAAAACTCACCCTCGTTCCTGATGCTGTGTAGCGCATTAAAGTACTCGTTATTCTCTTGGTGTTTAACAGGTAAGCCAACAATAATGTCTGCGCCTTGCTGTTGATGAATGTCTGCGCGGAGTGAGTTAAGAAGCGTACTGTTTACTTCATGATAGAAAGCAGGTATGGCTGTTTCAGGCCAGATAATTAAATCAGCATCCCGCTGCTGTTTCGTCATACCCCAGTAGGCATCGATACTTGCCTGTCGATAAGAGCGCTGCCATTTTATAGCTTGTGGGATATTGCCTTGTAACAGAGCAACATTTATCGGCTTACCAGCCGGCTCCCCCCATTGTTGGCTTTTTAGTGGCCAGACTCCTAGATAACCAATAATAACAAAACTCACCAGCCAAATAGTTTGCTTAGTCGGCATTCGGCTTAGTAATAGTGCGAACGCGCCTGTCATACTGACAACAAACCATGACAAGCCAAACACACCCACCACGGCACCCAAGCCCGATGCCCACGCATCAATTTGACTGTAGCCCAGTAAAAGCCAAGGGAAGCCTGTCAATAACACACTCCGTAGGCACTCTAAGCCGACCCATAAACTGGGAAAGGCCAACAGATAACGAATAATAGGTTTTTGTTTAAAGAAACGTGTTAACAGGTAAGCAAAGGCCGCCATGTAAAGTGCTAATAGTGCCACCATTCCAGCCATGATGCCAATGGCCAGCCAGAGCGGCGCACCACCAAAATGATGAATACTAAAATAAACCCAGTACACACCATGCCCAAAAAAGCCAAGACCATAGAGGTAGCCCACTAAGGATGCTTTTAGCCCCGTTGACCGCCTTAATAAGTAAAGAAGCAATAAGGGTGAGATGAATGCCATCAATGGGTAGCCATAGGGCTCAAAAGCCAGTGGTAATAATCCACCTGCCGCCAATGCAGCCATTAGTAAGCACACATTAGGTAGTCGTACATGCATATCGTTCCCCTACCTTAATCGCTAGGGTCTATATCTATCATCATTCTGAGCAAATGCACTCGCCGCTTATCTGCTCGCAGCACCTCAAAAAGAAATTGATCTATGCGTGTTGTCTCACCGTGTTCTGGCACATGCCCAAAACTTTTAACCACCATCCCACCGACCGTATCGACCTCATCATCTGGGTAGGCTGTACCAAAGCGATCATTAAAGTCTTCAATATCTGTTAGCGCTTTAATATTGTATTCATGCTCAGAGCGCTGAAGGATAAAAGCCTCTTCTTCAAAATCATGCTCATCCTCGATTTCACCTACAATTTGCTCAAGCACGTCTTCAATGGTAATCAAACCAGCTACCGAGCCATACTCATCCACAACAACAGCCATGTGGTGCCGGTTAATACGAAACTCATGCAACATAACATTTAAGCGCTTACTTTCGGGTACAAAAATAGCAGGGCGCATAACATCTCGAACATCAAATTTTTCAGCCCCCTTTGCGATGGCATAAGTCAATAAGTCTTTGGCAAGAAGGATACCGACAACTTGAGAAGTTTCTTCATCTTGCACGGGAAAACGTGAATGAGCCGAGTTAGTAACTAAGGGGTAAATCTCCTTTAAACTGGCTTCTCTTGGAATAAAAACTATCGTTGAGCGCGGAATCATAATATCTCGCACTTGCAACTCAGATACTTGCAGAACCCCTTCGATCATGGCCAGCGCATCCGGCCCTAGCAAGTCTCTTTTTTCAGCATCTCGCATTAAGTGAACTAAGTCTTCTCTATCTTTGGGCTCACCCATCAAGGCTTGTCCTAAGCGTTCAATCCATGTTCGCTGCTCTGTTTTTTCTATCTCTTCTTGGTTCATTTTAATAACTAATGTCGTAGGGGTTAGGGATATTGATACGGGCTAATAAATCAGTTTCTAAACGCTCCATCACACGTGCTTGATCTGGCTCAATATGGTCATATCCTTGCAAGTGTAAGCAACCATGAATAACCATATGTGCCCAATGATCAAAGATCGGTTTAGTTTGTTCTATCGCCTCATTTAAAACAACCGGTGCACAAATCACTAGATCACCTAAAAAGTCGTTTTCAGCCGCCTCCTCTGGTAATCCTTCTGGCACATCAAACGTAAAACTTAGCACATTGGTCGGCCCAGCTTTCTGCCGGTAAGATTGATTCAGTTCTGCAGACTCGTCCTCATCGACGATTCTTATCAATACATCAGATCTCTTTTTATCGCCCGTTGCTAGAGCTACCCACGAGACAAGTAAATCATCACTCGGTAACTCAACAACATCACTGGCAAACTGTATCTCAAGCGCCATATCTAACTGTACTGCTCATAGGCAGAAACAATCTTTTGTACAATCGGATGACGCACCACATCCGTACTGTTAAAAGCAGTAAAACTAATGCCCTCTACATCGTCTAGAATATTAATCACCTGCTTCAGTCCAGATTCAGTATGTCTGGGCAGGTCGATCTGTGTAATATCACCGGTTACCACCACTGTCGATCCATACCCTATTCGCGTTAAGAACATTTTAATCTGCTCTGGAGTGGTGTTTTGAGCCTCATCTAAAATAATAAATGCCTCACTGAGTGTTCGCCCCCGCATAAATGCCAACGGTGCAATTTCAATCACTTTTTTCTCTATCAACCGTTCAACGCGCTCAACACCTAGCATTTCATACAGTGCATCGTAAAGCGGCCTTAAATATGGGTTTACCTTCTCACTTAAGTCCCCAGGTAAAAACCCCAGCCGCTCTCCTGCCTCGACGGCTGGACGCGCCAAAATAATTCGCGCTACCTTTTCAGACTCCAATGCCTCAACTGCGCAAGCAACGGCCAGGTATGTTTTCCCTGTTCCTGCTGGGCCAACGCCAAAAACAATATCATTATTAGAAATACTCTTCACATAAGACTGTTGGTTATTGCCACGTGTTTTAATGATTTTTTTACGTGCTCTAATAACAATAGGGTCCAGCGGCTGGCTTGTCATTGGTTGCTCCATTTGCAATGTTTGCAGTTGCAAATGAACCTGTGAAGACACAAGGGTGTTTTGCTCCGTTTCAAGGTATAACGATTGCAACGTATTAATTGCGTTCGCTACTTGCTCCTGTTCACCGCTAATACTAAAGTGGTTCCCTCTATTTTTAATACTCACATTAAGTCGCTCTTCTAGCAGCATTAAGTGTTCATTATGTGGTCCACATACATTAGCTAAACGCTTATTATTAGCAGGTTCTAAGTTAATATCTTTTTCTATCACGCCGTTACTCACCTTTTATTCTTCTCCTCTTTTAACCATCCGCCCTCGCAATGAATTCCGTAAGGCTTCGGTAATTAGAACATCTACAAACTGGCCACCTAAACGGCTTGGTCCAGCAAAGTTAACGACGCGGTTATTTTCTGTTCTTCCAGTTATTTGTAAGGAGTTCTTTTTTGATTCACCCTCAACCAGAACACGCTGAACAGTCCCAACCATTAACTCTGATAGGTCTTCGGTTTGCTTGTTCACCAACGCTTGCAAGCGTTCAAGGCGTTGTTTTTTAACCGCTATATCAACATCATCACTCATATCGGCCGCTGGCGTGCCTGGCCTTGCACTAAAAATAAAACTAAATGAATGGTCAAACCCTACCTGCTCTATTAACTGCATTGTTTGCTCAAATTCATCGTCTGTTTCTTGTGGGAAGCCAATGATAAAGTCTGATGAAAAACTCATGTTGGGCCTAATCTTTTTAAGCCGCGCCAGCTTATCTGTATATTCAGCTATTTCATGCCCTCGTTTCATTCGTGCCAATACGGTATTACTGCCACTTTGTACCGGTAAATGCAGGTGATCAACCAGTTCGGGGATATCTTCGTAGGCTTGTATAAGGCTCTCTGAAAATTCTTTCGGATGTGAGGTGGTGTAACGAATTCGGTCGATACCCTCTATTGCTGCCACATAATGTAGCAGCAAGGCAAAATCAGCCGTATCACCATCTACCATATCGCCAGCATAGGCATTAACATTTTGGCCCAGCAGATTAACTTCCCTAACCCCTTGCGATGCTAAACTCGATATTTCAGCCAAAACATCATCAACCGGTCGGCTCACTTCCTCGCCTCGTGTATAGGGCACCACACAAAAAGTACAATATTTGCTGCAACCTTCCATAACGGATACAAAGGCCTTTGGGCCTTCAGCACGGGGCTCTGGGAGGTTATCAAATTTCTCAATTTCTGGGAAAGAAATATCCATGACTAATTTCTTTTTAGTCTTCGCCTCATCTAACATCTTAGGCAGACGATGCAAGGTTTGCGGGCCAAATACAACATCAACATAGGGAGCACGTTGACGAATTACTTTTCCTTCCTGGCTAGCAACACAGCCACCGACTGCTATTAACACCTCTTCATTACGCTCTTTGAAGGGTCGCCACCGGCCAAGTTGATGGAAAACCCGCTCTTGTGCCTTTTCACGAATAGAGCAGGTATTCAGCAATAAAACGTCCGCTTCGGCCTCTATATCGGTTAGCTCCAAATTATGTGAGGCAGCCAATATATCAGCCATTTTCTCAGAATCGTAATCATTCATCTGACAGCCATACGTTCTTATAAATAGTTTTTTACTCATCATTACCTAAATTTTACCCTGTCGTTAGCATTCAATATGTCATATCGACATACGACCGACTGGCTATTTTTTTACCTTCCACCCACTAGAAGGCTTGTAACCCCAACTAGCTATACTCATAAAAACCATAAAAGAAACTAAGGTATAACTGAAGGCATAAAGATTGAATTGACCGTAAAGTGAAAAGCGTATTAACTCAACGGCTTGGGAAAAAGGATTATAGCTGGCTAAGGTGTGAAGTAATAGACTCGACTCCTTAATTTTCCATAGCGGGTAGAGTGCTGTCGACATAAAAAACATGGGGAAAATAACAAAGTTCATCACCCCAGAAAAATTTTCCAACTGTTTAATAAATGTTGACAGTAATAACCCTAACGCCCCCAGCATAAGTCCCGTTAACACAAGTGCTGGAAAAACAGTCAAGTAACCCAACCAAGGCGGCTGTATATCATAAAACCAAGCAACCGTTAAAAATGCATATACTTGTAAGATTGACACACTTGTACTGGCTAGCAATTTAGCCATTAACAGAAACCAACGCGGGAGCGGACTCACTAACAGCACCTTCATGCTGCCCATTTCTCGGTCATACACCATTGATAACGAACTTTGCATACCATTAAACAGCTGAATCATTCCAATAAGGCCAACAGCGATATAAACCTCATATAAAATATATGTCTCGTAGGGCGGTATAATGGCTAAACCCAATGTTGAACGAAAACCGGCGGCAAAAACAAACAACCATACCAACGGCCGAACCAATGCTGCCAAAAAGCGTTCGCGCTGATGAACAAATCGCCAATACTCTCTTTTCATGATGCCGTTAAGCGCTATTAACCCATGTGAAATAGCCATTTAATTTTTGCCTGTTAGCGTTTGGTAGGCTGCATTAAGGTCATTCACGGCTAATTTTTTGCAAATAGCCGAGGCCTGACCTTGAGCCTCAATCCGCCCTTTGTTAAGTACAATCACCTTGTCTGTTGGATACACTTCGTCAATCAGGTGTGTCGCCCACAAAATACTAACGCTGCCATTGCTGCACAAGTTATGTAGGTGTTCAACAAGTGCTTGTCGAGTGGGTATATCCAAACCAACCGTTGGCTCATCTAGTAAGAGCAACGAGGGTTGATGGATCAACGCTCTAGCAATTTCCACACGCCGGCGGTGCCCACCATTAAGCGCTCTTATTTTTTCATTTTTGCTATCTTGCAAGCCTAGGTGACCAAGTTCTTCATCAATACGTAACGTTGCAAGTCGCCCACTCATTCCATGCAAGGCAGCGTGATAATTCAGATTTTGCAAAACGCTCAAATCCATATCTAACGTGCTTTGTTGAAACACAACCCCTAACCGACTCAACGCTTTGTACGGTTTGTTTTTTATATCAAACCCGTTGATTAAAACCCGTCCCTCTCTGCCACTATAAAGCCCTGCTATCAATGAAAAGAGCGTTGTTTTACCCGCTGCGTTTGGCCCTAACAAAATGCCACA
>JAHRWG010000084.1 GCA_019090295.1 Cycloclasticus sp.
AAACACCACTATTTTTAATGCTGGCAGTCAAGATGAACAGCAAGTTTACCTGCTAGAAGGAAAAGTTAGCTTAATCCTTTCAAATAACGATGAACGAGTTATTGAAGGTGGGCAAGTCGAAAGCCGCTTTCCTATTGATAACAAAAACCCACACTCTGCAACGGCCATTGCTAAAACGCCGTCTACAGTTTTCTATATAAGCCGCTCATTATTAGATGACTTGATGAACGAACAGTTACCCGAGATTGGTCAAGATACTATGGGCGTCATTGATGAGAGCAGTGAGTCGCTATTATCAAATCAACTTTATTTTGATGTTACACAAGATATGCAAACCGGCAAACTTGAACTGCCCTCAATTCCTGAGACAGCTTCTAAAGTTAGACAGGCCATCAATAACCCCAATATCTCTTCAGATGGTATTGCAAAAATAACCCTTCAAGACCCAGCAATTACAGCTCAGCTGATACGGGTTGCTAATAGCCCTTTATTTAGGGGGCGTGAAAAAATAGAGTCGCTACCCCCGGCTATCACACGCTTAGGTTTAAAAGCAGTCGCCAATTTAATTTCTAGCTTTACGATGCGAATGGTTTTTAATGCCTCGACTCCTGAGATAAAAACGTTTATTTCCCAGCTTTGGTTGCATAGCCGCGATGTTGCAGCCATTTGCGCTGTTATCGCCAAGAAACTTAAAGGTTTTGATGCAGATAAAGCCATGTTAGCTGGCTTGGTTCATGATATTGGGGCTATTCCTGTTTTGACACATGCTGACAAACACCCCAATTTACTAACCAATAAAAAAGAATTACAGCAAACACTCAATGAGTTAACACCAGTGATCGGAAAAATGGTCATGGAAAAATGGAATTTCACTGAAGAGTTTGCTGAAATTGCGACTCATGCCGAGCAATGGAACCATCAAAGTAATCAATCGGGCAATTACACGGACTTAATCATAGTGGCTCAATTGCTAAGCTTTAAAAACACGCCTGAGCAAGACAAGCACCCTACACCTAGCAGTGTTCCTGCTTACGACCGATTAACCAAACAACTAAAGGACTCTGAGGACTCAATCGATGTTCTAGAAAACTCACAAGAAGAGCTTGCTTTAATTAAACAGCTTTTTAGTTAATGTAGAAAAGTTCTCCTTTTTTGGAAATTCCTAGCCAACAAAATAGTCTCCTCATAAAAGCACTAGCAGCGCCCCTAGATTTAAGCCGGTTAACAAGTGGGCAAACTATTAAGGTACAAGTTGTTGAGCCTTCAACAGACAAAAATGAGGCTATTTTACGGCTAGGGAAGCAGTTATTTGTTGCTAATACCAAACTGCAGCTAACGACCGGTGAAACTCTCAAAGTCAATGTAGAAAGGTCAAATAACCTGCTTCTGTTAACGTTACCAAAACCGGCACAAGCCTCTAATATCACCAATCCTACATTACTCCAGCTACTCCCCAAACAAACCCCTGTTCATCAGTATCAACAAGCCCTATTGAGTTTAACGTCAAGTCTGAATAAAGACACTTTAAATACGTTAAACCTCACCAACAACGCACCTAATATCAACGCGCTTAAGCGGTTAGGAACAAGCATCCTACAATCACTTCCGACAGGTCAATCTTTAGGTTCTGCACCCACTTTAAAAGCTGCGGTTAATCATTCAGGCCTTTTTCTTGAATCACAGTTATCAAACCAGGTAAGCCTTGGCCCTCTTAGCAATACGACACCTTATAACACACCTGCTTTAAAGGCCATTAACACCACCCCGACGCCTTTTATTAATGCCTTACCAGTTGCAAGTACCCCAATTAGTCCAATAGATCTTAAAGCTAATTTAATTAGCATTATCCACCTGCTTAAAAACTGGCCCAAAACTAGCCCTTCGACCCCTTCTTTAAATACAACAAAAGCACCTGTTGAAAACCTGAAGAGCACGAGTCAATGGAGCAGCCGACCGCTGCTAACGCCTCCATTGACAAGCGGGCATCAGCCTGACACACCGACTAAGACAGGCCCAAACCAATTACTTGAAGGTAAAATAAAGGATGTTCTCACTAAAGCCGAAGGGGCTTTATCTAAATTGACCATCAACCAATTAGTCAGCTCAACATCTGAGAATGCCTCCCCGCGCCAGTCTTGGCAAATTGATATTCCATTTTTTAACGGTCAACTCGTCGATTCTTTGTTTTTATTAATTGAGCGAGAACAGGGCTCAAAGCAAACTGAAGAGGAACCTTCCAAATGGACTGTTTCTTTAGAAATGAACCCTGGTAACCTAGGGCTTATTAAAAACAAACTAACCCTACAAAACAATCGACTCAGCAGCAGCTTTTGGACTGAAAAAAAAAATACTCGCCAGTTAATTCAACAACATTTAACGCTATTAAAAAGAAATTTCAACCGTCTCAACATACAAGCTGATGAGCTGCATGTCTCTCAAGGCCCTGGGCCTGAGCTTCAAAAAGTTAAACCGAATACTAAAATTTTCAGCGAAAAAGCCTAATGAAAAACACAGTCAACCCACCGAATATTGCTGTTGCTTTAAAATATGATGGCAAAAATACACCGACGGTGACAGCTAAAGGGAAAGGGGGATTGGCTGAAGAAATAATCAACTTAGCAAAAGAAAACAATATCCCTTTAGATAGTAACCCCGAACTGGTCAAGGTTTTAAGCAGCATACCTTTAGGAGATGAAATACCCGACGTTTTATACCTTGCTGTTGCAGAAGTTATTGCCTTTGCTTATTTCCTATCTGATAAGGCACCAGAGGGTTACGAAAAAGACTGATAGGCAGGTATTAGCTTTTATGTAACCTAAGAAGCAATTCAGCCTCATCAAGCGTTAAATGACTAGCTTCCACTATCTCACTCACATTTGCACCTTTTTTTGCTAGTTCAACCGCCCCTTGGAAATCATGATTTTTTTCAAAAACTTCACTATTTTCGACCTCATCAAGCCTTTCAATAAGATCTCTTATACGTCTATCATGCACATTAATTCGTTTATCAACTCCAGTGCTTGCCGCGCACATCGCAGATATATCGTGCTGAATAGCTTCAACCTTATTCACTAACTTATTTAACATCAACTCACTTGCTGCACGGTTCTTTATTTGCTTGCCAACAAGGTAATAAACAATAAGCACCGTAGCCAACGATATCCCCAAACTTAAAAAGGTAGCGGTCATATTCACTAAATCAATTCATCAATATGTTTATTTTTACTATTTATCTCAGGTGCTTCCTTCTCATCATCAGCTGATTTCTGTTTCATTTTACTAGCCTTTTTTTCATTCTGTTGCTTATCAACGACTGGTAAAACTTGTTTCACGCCACGTATGCGTCCAACTTTAAAGTCACTCATATGCTACTTACCTGTGAGTCAAAATTAGTTTATGTCTCAAGAAGTTCCAAGTCATCTTCAGTCAGCAACTTGTCTAAATTAACTAAAATATGAAGTTCGTTATTGATGTTCGCAATACCTTGTATGAATATTGATGTATTTGAATTATTAACATCAGGTGTTGACTCGATTTCACTGTCTTTAAAATCAATAACTTCTGTTACTGTATCAACAAGGACACCGATGATATAGCCTTTAACATCTAACATCATAATTCGTGTTAAATCATCCTTTTCGCATGATGGCATTCCAAATTTCCGCCTTGCATCAACGACAGTTACCACATTACCTGTCTCTTATACACATCT
>JAHRWG010000085.1 GCA_019090295.1 Cycloclasticus sp.
CCTAAAAAGACAGCGTCAACCCCTTCAACCATTGTAATAGCATCCAGTTCTTCCACCCCTTCAGGGCTTTCTATTTGAAGAATCAAGCAAATATTTTCATCAGCTTTTTTCAAATAATCCTTAATTGAACCCCAGCGAGTTGCTCTTGTTAAGGCCCCTCCCATTCCCCGAATACCTTTCGGTGGGTATTGAACCGATTTCGCAAGAAGCTCAGCTTGCTGCTGTGTTTCCACCATTGGAATTAATAGTGTTTGCCCACCAACATCCAACACTCTTTTTATATCTGCAACATCATGATCCTGCATTCTTACCACAGGCTTAACGTTATAAGCAGACATAGCTTGAAGCTGCTGCATGATGTCTTTAACATCATTTGGACCATGCTCACCATCGAGTAGCAACCAGTCAAACCCAGTTGTTGCCATAAGCTCAGCAGCTGTTGAGTCGCCTAAGGCCATAAATGCACCAAATTGTGCTTCACCCTTAATCATGGCTTGCTTAAAGGTATTTTGAGTCATCGGAATTGACATACTTTGCTTCTTATCCTGTTAAAAATAGTTATACGAATCGAAAACCAATACTTCCCATCGGGCCAAAATCAGCATGAAAAGTATCACCGCGCTCAACGGATAATAAACGAGTGAAAGACCCGCCTAAAATGATTTGCCCAGGTTCTAAAGCAATTCCATGAGGTGCAAACCGCTTAGCCAACCAAACAATCCCGTTACCTGGGTGATTTAATACACCAGCAGAAACCCCTGTTTCTTCAATAAGGCCATTGCGCGATACAATTGCACCAATCCAACGTAAATCAACATCCATTGGTTTAACAGGTCGCCCGCCAGTAATTAGGCCGGCACAGGCTGCATTATCTGCAATTGTGTCAAAGACCTTACGACGACGGCCAGTTTCTGGGTGAACCCTGACAACACGTGAATCAACAATTTCCACTGCTGGACACACATAGTCCGTTGCCTTCAAAACATCCATTAGCGTGATATTTTCGCCTTCTAAACGCTTACCTAAAACAAAGGCAATTTCAACTTCAACCAACGGAGCTATAAAACGGTCAAATGGGATTTCTGAATTATCAGCAAACACCATGTCATCCATCAGCGTTCCATAATCTGGCTCGGTGATTTGTGATGCCATTTGCATGGCGCGTGATGTTAAACCAATTTTACGCCCAACTATTTTGCGCCCTTGCGCTAGCCGGAGCTTTGTCCATTCTGCCTGAATCGCATACCCATCTTCTATCGTCATATCAGGATAGGTGTGGGAAAACTGCGGGATAGTTTGACCGCTGGCCAGCGCTTCATCAAGCGCTAGCGCAGAGGCTGTTAATGTCTTTTGATCAAACACTCATTATTTCCCTAAGAAGTGAGACATGATAATAGGATACATACCATCCCAACGTTGTGTTTGAGCCCAATGGCCACAACGATCAAGCACATGCAATTCTGCATATTTTAAGTGCTTAAGGAAGTACATGCTTGTTTCAAGAGGAACCACTTGGTCTTGGCGTCCATGAACAATCGCCCATTCGTGAGTCATACGGTTTAGAACTGGCTCAGGAATAATCAACTTATCCATGTCTTCATTCATGGCTTTAAACATGACTTCTTGAATAGGCTTAATGGCAGGATCCATTGCTTTTTCAAAGCGGTCTTGCATAATTGCTTCGAGGTTATCAAAAATACTAGGATCATAAACAAAGCTTTCGATTAATTCACGGTAGCGACTAACACGTGGGTCATCATAAAAACTCATCATTCTTGTTAGTGTTGGTGTTTTTGTAAACGGCGCACCAATGGCACCCATCAACATACATTTATCAAAACGCTCTGGCATTTCAACAACACATTGCATAGCAAGTGCACCACCCATTGAGTTCCCAATAATATGAGTTTTTTCAATGCCTAGCTCATCCAATAAACCTTTAATTTGTTCAACGCGTAAGCCAATCCATGCTGCAATTTTTTCAGGGATAACTTCTGGCATTTCAGATTTACCAAACCCAATAGCGTCAGGCGCTATAACATAAAAGTCCTTCGCTAAAATAGGAGTACATTCTGTCCAGTTAGATGCAGCACTTGCACCTGGGCCAGCACCATGTAGTAATAACAGTGGTGGGTTCTTAGGGTTACCGGCAACTAGGCAGTTACTCGCTAGTTTACCTGATGGGATCATCTTTTCTACCATTTCAAAACTCATATCTTCTTCCTCAGTATTTTCTAATTAAGTTCAGCTATCTAACACCTGTAAGATATCGCATTTCATGGGCCATGTAAACTGTCTACTATCAAAAACTCTCGTAGAAAGGAGTCTTTTGTTTGCTAAAATTTTCACAAAAAAAAGCCTGAGGCATAACCATGCCTCAGGCTTTTTTAGAGCGTACTTTACTTAAAGGCGTTTATGATTTCATTTAAAACCTTAGATGGCCTCATGACTGTATTCGTTTTCTCAAGATTTGGCATATAGTACCCACCCAAGT
This sequence comes from Cycloclasticus sp., assembly GCA_019090295.1. Classification (GTDB taxonomy): domain Bacteria; phylum Pseudomonadota; class Gammaproteobacteria; order Methylococcales; family Cycloclasticaceae; genus Cycloclasticus. Next base: position 2,495 of record JAHRWG010000085.1, read on the forward strand.
CAACGGCTTGTCCCTGTCCTTGAAGTAAGTCTTTAACAATATCCTTTTCATTGTCAGATAATGCCTTTGAAAGTGGTGCAAATAGAGCCTGTAAAGATTTATCTTCTGTTTGCTCTGCTAGCGCTTGTGCCCAATAAAGCGACAAGTAAAAGTGGCTGCCTCTGTTATCAAGCTCTCCAGTTTTACGGGAAGGTGATCTGCCTTCATCGAGTAATGCTGCAGTGGCTTTATCAAGAGCCGTCGCTAGCACTTGTGCTTTATCATTATTTTCGGTCACAGCTAAGTGTTCTAACGAAGCACACAATGCCAAGAACTCACCTAAGGAGTCCCAACGTAAATGGTTTTCTTCAATTAATTGCTGAACATGCTTTGGAGCTGACCCGCCTGCACCCGTTTCAAACAAACCACCACCGGCCATTAATGGAACAATAGACAGCATTTTCGCACTGGTTCCCAATTCTAATATTGGGAATAAGTCTGTTAGGTAATCACGTAAAATATTACCAGTAACAGAAATAGTATCCTGCCCTCTTATAATACGCTCTAACGTAAAGCGCATCGCTTCAGTTTGAGACATCACCCTAATATCAGTTCCAGTAAGGTCATGGTCTTTTAAGTAAGCGTTCACTTTTTTAATGAGCTCATTTTCATGTGCGCGCTCTTCATCTAACCAGAAAATAGCCGGTGTTTTAGACAGGCGTGCACGTGTTACGGCTAGTTTCACCCAGTCTTGAATCGGTGCATCCTTTGCTTGACACATTCTCCATATATCGCCTTCTTCAACGACCGCCTCAAGTAACACAGAGCCATCAGAATTTAATATCTGAACGGTTCCATCACTTGGCAACTCAAACGTTTTATCGTGCGAACCATACTCTTCAGCTTTTTGAGCCATTAAACCAACATTTGGTACTGAGCCCATGGTCGTTGGATCAAAAGCGCCATGTGTTTTACAAAAGTTAATCACTTCTTGATAGATTCGAGCAAACGTACTGTCTGGTAATAATGCTTTGGTGTCTTGCATATCACCATTTTCATCCCACATTTTTCCGCCCGCACGAATCATAGCCGGCATGGATGCATCGATAATGACGTCGTTTGTTGTATGAAGGTTAGTAATTCCTTTAGCAGAATCAACCATGGCTAGTTGAGGGCGCTTTTCATTACACGTTTTGATGTCTGCTAGCACGTCAGCTTTAATTGCAGGCTCCAGCGTCTCAATACTTGAATAGATGCTGCTGATACCACCATTTGGGTTAACCCCAATTTTTTTAAACAGCTCGCCGTGCTTTGCGAATAAATCTTTATAAAAAACCTTAACCGCATGACCAAAGATAATAGGATCCGAAATTTTCATCATGGTGGCTTTAACATGAAATGACAGCATGAGACCGGTTGCTTTAGCATCATTCATTTCAGTATCAAGGTACTCACACAAGGCTTTCTTGCTCATAAACATACTGTCTACAATCTCGCCTTTTAATAAAGGAATATTTTCCTTTAACATTTTGCTGTCACCTTCTGAATCTATAAACTTAATAGAGACGCTGCAGTCTTTATCAATGGTGACGCTTTTTTCGCTACTGTAAAAGTCGCCTGTCTTCATATGGGCGACATGTGTTTGTGACGATTGATTCCATACACCCATCGAATGAGGGTTTTTCTTCGCGTACTCTTTAACCGCCTTAGGTGCTCGTCGGTCGGAGTTACCTTCACGTAAAACCGGGTTTACTGCACTGCCTAGCGTCTTACTGAAGCGGCGCTGTATATCAAGCTCCTCAACTGAGCAAGGGTTTTCAGGGTAATCTGGAATGTTGTATCCCTTTGCCTGTAATTCAGCAATTACTTTTTCAAGCTGAGGGATCGAGGCACTAATATTGGGTAGCTTAATGATATTAGTTGATGGGTCTTGCGTTAACTGCCCAAGCATTGCTAACTCATCGAGCTTTTGTTGCTCAGCAGGCAGAGAATCAGAAAACGCTGCAATCACACGGCTGGACAAAGATATATCACTGAGGGCCACTTCAATGCCTGCAGCGCCTGTAAACGCGTTAATCATAGGTAATAGCGAGCAAGTTGCCAATAAAGGCGCTTCATCAGTGTGGGTATAAATGATTTTTGAACTCATTCTGGTCCTTCCTTAAGGTTCATTATGGGATAACACCATGCTCACGTCAGCCTAAGACTCGGCTAACAAATGGTTTTCGAGATGACTAAGGTGTTTGAATTATCTAAGGCTTAAATTGTACCGTAAAACGTGAGTTATTCACTAGTAAAGATACGAAGATTTGGAGGCTGAGAGCGGAATCGAACCGCTGTACACGGCTTTGCAGGCCGCTGCATAACCACTC
>JAHRWG010000086.1 GCA_019090295.1 Cycloclasticus sp.
AACCAATCGTAAGAAGGTGTCCAGCTGATACCGACAACATCAACATTCATGTCGATTTCTTGTTTTGTCCCACTGTCTCTAGTGTCATCCATAATGCCACCGAAAACTTCAATCGTATGGTCAATAGCACCGGTAGAGAAGTTGCCAGTAACGTTAACACCTTCCATATAATCACCAGGAACAATGTAAGCGTTACGTGGTGCGCTTATCCAAGGCAAGGCATAGCCAACATCTTGATAATCAGAAAACATGTAAAAAGGTGCTTTTAATCGACCAGCTTTAACTTGTAAGTTATCGTTAATTTGGTAAGCAAGGTAAGCCCAAGGAAGTTCAGGTTCCCAGTCTAGGGCGCCTCTTGAAATAACCTGTGCTGTCGCTGAAAGTTTATCGGTAATTTGCGCGGTAAACTGTAGGCCAACGCGGCTTTCTGGTGAAAAGTCAAAGGACTCATCATAAACGCCATCACCATATTTGATGTGTGGACGGAAATCACTGCTATCGGTTGTCATGCCGCCAATAAATGAGGCATAGCCTTTTACGCTATAATCTACCGCTTGCGAGGTAAGCGGAGTGGCAGCAATGATAGCGGCCAGTAGAATATTCTTTTTCATCTTTTGTTGTCCTACGTTTCTTTGGTTGTCATTAAAGTAAGTAAAGGGCATATCTCCCCTTTACCTGTCAGTCTAAGAGTAGTTGACCTTTATAGTTTTACAAGCTTTTGTCTAAATAAAACCACAATTCATTAGAGTTTTATAATGAAGCCAGCGTTTTTTGGACCGCACTAGCTGGTGATTAATGTTTAACCGTTTGATTTAGCGTCTTTTATGAGGGTTAAGCTTTATAAAGTAATTGAGCGTAATTCTGGGTCACTGGAGCTTTGCTCCCATGCTTCTTTAAAATAGGATAGTAACTGGACCGTTCGATCAGAATCTGAGAAATGACAAGTACCAGCATAGTGTTGATAGTGAGTTAGTTGGAGGTAAGCGCTCTTATCAAAACAGATGAAGTCATCGTCGCGTATTGCTAGCCGAGGGTTTAGCTTTTTAAAGTGGATGCTGCTAGACAGCCGGTGCGATAAGCTTAATAATCGATGGGGGAGGTGTGTAATGGGGCGACTATCATTAATGAGTATATTGACTTGAGTTCTGTTGTTTTTCAGGCAAAACTGCGTGAAGGCATTAATGACCGGTTCAGTATTGAAAATATGGGGGCATAAAATATGGCTGTAAAGGTTAATTTCGTGCTGTGCTTGGTTGATTAGCGAGACAACTGCAGCTTGCCCTTCATTAAATGAAGTCAGGTGGAAGACCTCTTGAGTCTCTCTAAAGATTGCTTGTTCTATAGATAAGGTGGGCATAATTGACCTTTGATAGGTTTCAGCTGACTGTGTAGTAAAACAGTGAAGGGAACTTAATACAAATAAATCAAAAAAAAACCGAATCATTCTGATTCGGTTTAAGGGTACAAGGAGGGTTCATAGTAGGGGAGAGGAAGAAATGAACTCTGTTTTGAACCTTGCAATGCTCATAATTATGGTTGTTAATACCAATAAAAACGTGAACTACGTCACGTAATTAAGAGTTATCTGTAATATTTCTTGCTAATAATTCTGCGCATCCTGTGTAAGTAGCGGGTGTTAATGTTAAAAGCTGCTGCTTAGCATCATCAGGGATATTAAGTGTTTCAATAAATACTTGCATGGATTTTTGGTCTATACCTTGGCCACGCGTCAGCTCTTTTAGCTTTTCGTAGGGCTTCTCAATGCCATAACGTCGCATAACTGTTTGAATGGGTTCGGCAAGAACCTCCCAGTTGGCATCTAAATCTTGTAAAAGCTTTTGCTCGTTAATTTCTAGTTTGGATATGCCTTTTTGTAAGGACTTAAAGCCAATTAAGCTATGTGCTAGGCAGGTACCCAAGTTTCTTAATACAGTGGAGTCTGTTAAATCTCGTTGCCAGCGTGAGATAGGCAGTTTTTCAGAGAAGTGATTCATTAACGCGCTTGCAATTCCAAAGTTACCTTCGGCATTTTCAAAGTCAATAGGGTTGACCTTATGTGGCATAGTCGATGAGCCCACTTCGCCAGCAATGGTTTTTTGTTTGAAATACCCCATAGAAATATAGCCCCATGCATCACGTGAGAAATCGATCAAAATGGTGTTAACTCTGGCTAATACATTGAAATACTCAGCGATATAATCATGCGGTTCTATCTGAATGGTGTAAGGGTTAAACGTAAGCCCTAATGATTCCACAAAGTCTTCTGCAAAAGCAGGCCAATCAATATTTGGGTAGGCACTATAATGGGCGTTGTAATTACCAACAGCGCCATTTATTTTACCCATAATGTCAACATCTTCCAGTTGAAGAAGTTGGCGTTCTAGGCGGGCCACAACGTTAGCAAACTCTTTACCCATGGTGCTGGGCGAAGCAGTTTGGCCATGTGTGCGAGACAGTAAAGGAATAGCTGCATAACTAAGCGCCTTATCTTTAATGTCGTCAATAACATTGGCAATAGCAGGGCCCATTACGTCGTCACGGCCTTCTTTGAGCATTAAGGCATAGGACAGGTTGTTAATGTCTTCAGATGTACAAGCAAAATGAATAAATTCATTAACGGCGAGTAACTCCTTATTATTAGACGTTTTATCTTTAAGAAAGTACTCAACGGCCTTCACGTCATGATTGGTCGTGCTTTCAATGTTTTTAACTTGCTGCGCATCCTCAATAGAAAAGTCGCTAATAATACGATCAAGCAGATCATGTGTTTCATCTGAAAAAGCAGGGACTTCTTTTATATCTGATTGTTCCGACAAGGCTTGTAGCCAGCGTACCTCAACAGTTACACGGGCCTTTATTAGGCCGAATTCAGAAAATATAGGACGCAGTTCGTCAACTTTACTGGCGTAGCGTCCGTCAACAGGGGAAAGAGCGTTTAATTTATTTAATGTCATTAATCTATTGTATTGGGGTTGGTTAAATTGAAGATGTGCTGTCTATTATACCGCCACCTAGGCATATTTCATCAATATAAAAAACCACTGATTGGCCCGGTGTCACCGCGCGTTGTGGCTGGTCAAAATGAACAGAACAACCCTTGTCTTTATTAAGGCTAACGTGGCATGTTTGATCAGACTGGCGATATCGAGTTTTGGCTGTGCAGCTAAATTGCTCTGCCGGTGCCTGGCCACTCACCCAGCTCAGTTGGGATGCAGATAAACAGTTGCTTTTCATTAGGGGGTGGTCATGTCCCTGTGCCACTATTAATATATTGTTTACGAGGTCTTTTTTTACAACGTACCATGGCTCGTCAGGGGCAGCTTTTACACCCCCAATACCCAGCCCTTGGCGTTGGCCTAGGGTGTAATACATTAACCCTTGGTGCTGACCAATTAAGACCCCTTCGGGGGTTTGCATGTCTCCAGGTTGAGCAGGGAGGTACTGCTGTAAGAAGTCTTTAAACTTGCGCTCACCAATAAAGCAAATACCCGTACTGTCTTTTTTACGACTGTTTTTGAACCCTGCTTTTTGTGCTAACGCCCTAACAGCGGGTTTTTCCATATTACCGATAGGAAATAGAGAGCGTTTTAACTGGGCTTGACCAAGTGTATACAGAAAATAACTCTGGTCTTTGTTGCTATCTAAGCCTCGAAGTAATTGGAAGCCTTGGTCAGTTTGGGTGATTTGTGTGTAATGCCCTGTTGCAATGTAGTCGGCACCTAGCCCGGTGGCATAATCTAAAAATGCTTTAAATTTAATTTCCCGATTGCATAATATATCTGGGTTGGGTGTTCGCCCAGCGGCATATTCTTGAAGAAAATTTTCAAAGACATTGTCCCAATATTCAGCGGCAAAATTAACGGTTTTAAGGGGGATGTTTAACTGATCGCAGACTTGTTGAGCATCGGCTAAATCCTCTTTAGCTGTACAGTATTCACTGCCATCATCTTCATCCCAGTTCTTCATAAATAAACCGGTCACTTGGTGGCCTTGCTCCAGTAAATTTAGAGCAGCTACCGAAGAGTCAACGCCACCAGACATGCCGATCATTATGTTTTTTGTATTCATTAGAGAGGTCATCTTAAGGTGTATTTGATCATGGACAGTATTTAATAAGGTCTAAAGGGTAAGTTTTGCCGGCAAGGTAGTCATTAATGCTGTCTATAATAATGGGGCTTCTTAAACGAGCTTTGCTGGCAATAATTTCATCACGCGTCATCCAGAGCGCTTGAATAATACCAGTATCTAAATTGGGGCTAATATCATCAAATAAAACAGTACCTGCAAAGGTGGTTCGGAAGTAGGTCGTGTTGTTATCAGGGTTGTGCCACAAGTAAGATCCAATAATGGAACGAGGTGTGAAATGATAGCCGCTTTCTTCCAAAGTTTCCCTAACGGCGGCATCAGATAAACTTTCATTGGGCTCTAAGTGACCAGCCGGTTGGTTTATGACAGGGCCCTTTTGCGACTCTTCCTCAACCATTAGAAATTTCCCCTGATGCTCAACGAGAGAAGCAACAGTAAGGTTAGGTTTCCAAATCATGCGGTATTTTTTAAATTAAAGACAGTATATTATAGCGTAGATGTTTGTTGATGGTATTCAACCGAGTGTAATAAAAGCAGACTTGAATTACGCTGAGGTTGGCACCATAGTAGTTATCGGGTTCTTACAAAAAACAGCTTTGCCCGTAATGGTGCTAAGGCAATAGAAGTAGAGTGATAAATAATGCCAGATTTGCCTTTTAAAGATGATGGGGATGGAGACTTGCTACTGCAAGAGGCGAAACCTCAGTTGAAAAAACCACCCATGTATAAAGTACTATTGTTGAATGACGATTTTACGCCAATGGACTTTGTCGTTTCTATTTTGCAGGAAATTTTTTATAAAAGTAAAGAAGATGCGGTAAAAATCACCATGAATGTACACACAGCTGGGGTAGGGGTCTGCGGTGTTTTTACTAAAGATATTGCTGAAACAAAAGCTGAGCAAGTCGTTGTATATGCACAAGAAAACCAACACCCTTTGCAGTGCACTATAGAAGAAACGGAGTAAATTTATGTTAAATAAAGAGCTAGAGCAATCGCTAAATGAAGCATTTCAACGGGCGCATGAAAAGCGACATGAGTTTATAACAGTAGAGCATTTATTATTAGCCATGATGGCGAATAAATCTGCTCGAGATGTGTTTCAAGCGGCTGGTGGTCAGGTTGATAAAATAACGGCTGAATTGGAGCAGTATTTAGATGATTCAACCCCCGTTTTTCCAGATGAAGTTGATCGAGAAACTCAGCCTACGCTTGGGTTTCAGCGAGTTTTACAGCGCGCAGTCTTTCATGTGCAATCATCTGGTAATGATGAGGTGAGTGGCGCAAATGTGCTGGTGGCTATTTTTAGTGAGCAAGATTCACAAGCGGTTTATTTAATGAACCGTCAAGATGTTAGCCGTTTAGATGTCGTCAATTTTATATCACATGGTATCGCTCGGATGGATAGTGATGATGAGACGGTAGATTTTAATGGCTCTAATTCGCCCGAAGCTGAAGACTCAGCAACAGACCCGCTTTCAAAATATACCGTCAACTTAAATGAGCAGGCAAAGCTCGGTAAAATTGACCCGTTAATCGGACGTGAAAAAGAACTTGAGCGAACCATTCAAACACTTTGTCGGCGTCGAAAGAATAATCCTTTGTTAGTGGGTGAGGCCGGTGTAGGGAAAACAGCTATTGCTGAAGGTTTGGCGCTTAAAATTGTTGACTCAAAGGTGCCAGATATCTTGTTGGATACTATTATTTACTCCTTAGATATGGGCGCCTTAGTGGCGGGAACAAAGTATCGAGGAGATTTTGAAAAAAGATTAAAGGGGCTTGTTTCGCAACTAAAAGATGAAGAAAAAAGCATCTTATTTATTGATGAAATTCATACCATTATAGGCGCTGGGTCCACTTCAGGTAGCGTGATGGATGCCTCTAACATGATTAAGCCTGCGCTAGCATCAGGAGAGCTTCGTTGTATTGGATCGACAACGTATAAAGAGTACAGAGGTGTTTTTGAAAAAGATCATGCACTGGCTCGACGTTTTCAGAAAATTGATATCAACGAGCCGTCGATCGACGATACTATTCGTATCCTAAAAGGCTTGATGCCTCGATATGAAGCCCATCATAACCTTGAGTTTAGCAGTGACAGCTTAACGACAGCAGCAACCTTAGCGGATCGTTATATTAATGATCGTTTTCTGCCCGATAAAGCGATCGATGTATTGGATGAGGCGGGAGCAAAGCAGCAGTTGCTCCCAGAAGATGAGCGTCTAAGCTTGATTACCAGTTTAGAAATTGAAAAAATAATTGCTCAAATAGCACGAATTCCTGAAAAAAGCATCTCATCTAAAGATAAAGATAAGCTAAAAGACCTAGCTAAGAATTTAAAGCTGGTTGTATTTGGGCAAAATGCTGCCATCGAAAAGCTATCGGATGCCGTTGTTCTAAGTCGTGCTGGCTTAGGTCAAGAAGAACGAACGATAGGTTCGTTTCTATTTGCAGGGCCAACAGGTGTAGGTAAAACAGAAGTGACCCAGCAATTGGCCAAAATTATGGGCGTTGACCTTATCCGTTTTGATATGTCGGAATACATGGAACGCCATACTGTGTCACGTTTAATTGGTTCGCCCCCTGGTTATGTCGGGTATGACCAAGGTGGATTATTGACCGAAGAGGTTAATAAGCACCCTTATGCTATTTTATTATTAGATGAAATTGAAAAAGCTCACCCAGATATTTTTAATTTATTGCTGCAAATTATGGATCATGGAACGCTAACAGATAATAACGGAAGGAAGGCCGATTTTAGAAATATCATGTTAGTGATGACCACTAATGCAGGTGCACAAGAAGCGAGCCGAGCATCAATGGGGTTTGCTAAACAAGAGCACGCAACCGATGGAATGCAGGTTATCGAAAAGCTATTTTCGCCAGAATTTAGAAATCGCTTAGATGCTGTTGTGCAGTTTAAAGCCTTGGATGAGGATGTGATTATTCACGTGGTCGACAAGTTTATTTTTGAGCTAGAAGCGCAATTACAAGACAAGAATGTAACACTCTCTTTAGAGCCGGAAGCACGAACGTGGTTAGCCAAAAAGGGCTACGATGCCAAAATGGGTGCGCGGCCAATGGAGAGAACCATTCAGGAATATATTAAAAAACCGCTTGCTAACGAACTGTTATTTGGTCGTTTAACAAACGGTGGGACAGTAACAATTTACATTAAAGACGATAAAGTTGACTTTAAGATTGTTCAAGCCAGTAAAGACTTAATCGAGCAGCGTTAATAAAGATTACTTAACGCGGTAAGTGATTCGACCTTTTGTTAAGTCGTAAGGTGTCATTTCTACTTTGACACGATCGCCCGTTAAAATACGGATGTAATGCTTGCGCATTTTTCCTGAGATATGAGCAGTGATGAGGTGGCCATTTTCTAATTCAACGCGAAACATTGTATTCGGGAGAGTGTCTTTTACAACGCCTTCCATTTCAATTTGGTCTTCTTTTGCCATGTGTTCCTTTAAAAATAGTGAGTGAATAGCGATTAAATTAAGCTAATGGGGCGCGATTCTACACTACTTTGGGTGGATGCGCGTATGAAAACGATTAAAAAGTTAGCGGTGATCCGTTTGAGGCGCTTTGTTCAGGTACGTTGCACCCTTTGTCATACGATAACCACTGGTCGTTAACACGTAATTCAAGGGGCCTATAGTTAGCTTTATAAGCCATCTTATTGGAATGCGTTAGGTAATACCCTAAGTATAAATAGGTTTTTTTCTGCGTTTTGGCAGCACTAATTTGTTTTAGAATACAGTATGTGCCTAAGCTTCGCATGGCAAAATCTGGGTCAAAAAAGGTGTAAACAGCCGATAAAGAGTCGGCAAATATGTCGGTAACAGAGACGGCTAGCAACTGATGATTAAGGCGGGTCTCATAGATAGCGCTATTGCCAAAAGACTGGCATAAGAAACTTTGATACGCTTGGCGATCAAAACGTTGCATTGAACCACCGGGGTGTTTGAAGGCTTGGTAACGTAAATAGAGGGCGTAATGCTCCTCATTAAACGCTGTTGGATTAACTGTAAAGGTTAAATCCTGGTTACTGGCTAATACTCGTCGTTGGCTTCTGGATGGCTTGAAATGAAATACATTTAAACGGCAAGGAATGCAGGCGTGGCAGCTCGAGCAATGCGGCCTGTAGGCATGGTTTCCGCTGCGCCTAAATCCTTTTTCAAGCAGTAGCTCATAAAAAGCTGGCGTGATGTTAGTGTCGGGCGGGAGGAAAATATTTTGCGCTTGCTCTTCAGGTAAGTAGTCGCAATCTTGAGGCGGTGAAAGGTAGAGAGCCACTTGGCTGGGAGGGGTACTTGCGCTCATGAATTACCCCAGGCATTGGCTGCCAGCGGTTGAGAGCAGAGTTGGCTGAGTTGCTTTGAAAAATCTGCGCGGCTAATGCTTGAAGCGCCTAATGATGCAAGGTGGTTGGAATGTACCTGGCAATCAATTAGTTGCCCGCCCCATGACTGTAACTGCTGACATAAAAATACAAAAGCGACCTTTGATGCATTGACCTGGTGGCTGAACATTGATTCACCAAAAAAAACTTGACCAATACTCACGCCATATAAACCACCCACTAATTCATCCTCTTGCCAAATCTCAATTGAATGGGCGTGGCCAAGTTTAAAGAGTGCTTCGTAGGCAGCGATCATACTGTCCGTTATCCATGTTTCATCCTGTGTAAGACGAGGCTGCGAACAAGCACGAATAACATGACTAAAGGCGTTATCAACGGTGTAGTGATAGATGTTTTTGTTAATGAATTTTCTAAGGCTGCGAGAAATATGCACCTGACTGGGTTTAAGTGTCAAACGAGGATTAGGAGACCACCATAAAATAGGCTGGTCATCCTCAAACCAAGGAAAAATCCCTAACCGATAGGCTTCAAGTAACCACTCAGGGCTCAGTGACCCTCCTGCTGCCAATAAACCATTAGGCTCTGTTAATGCAGAGCTTAAGGCTGGAAAGTGCGGAGCGGCATCATTCGGGTCGAGCCAAGTTAGCATGTGTTGCTGACTTATGCCTCTAAGTCATCAAGAAAGCGTTCAGCATCTAGCGCTGCCATGCAACCAGACCCGGCGGATGTAATGGCTTGTCTATAAATTGAGTCAGCAACATCACCGGCAGCAAAAATCCCTGGTGTGCTGGTTTGCGTTGCGTTGCCTGAATTGCCACTTTGGGTATTTAAGTAGCCATTATTCATGTCTAACTGACCATCAAATATTTGTGTGTTAGGCGAGTGCCCAATGGCAACAAATACACCTTCTAAATCAAGCTCTTTGGTGCTGTTGTCCTGAGTGTTTTTAATGCGGATGCCAGTAACGCCCATCTTGTCACCAAGCACTTCGTCCAGTTCACTAAACCACTCAACTGAGATATTACCGTCGGCCACTTTTTTCATCAATTTATCGGCAAGAATTTTTTCTGAACGAAACGAATCTCGGCGATGAATAACAGTGACATGATCAGCAATGTTTGATAAATAAAGGGCCTCTTCGACAGCAGTATTACCACCGCCAATAACAGCAACACGTTGTTTCTTATAAAAAAACCCATCGCATGTAGCGCAGGCTGATACGCCTTTTCCTTTGAACGCTTCTTCAGAGTCCAAACCAATGTATTTAGCGGATGCGCCAGTGGCAATAATGAGCGCATCACAGGTATAACTTCCGGCATCACCGTGTAATTTAAAGGGGCGCTGCTGAAGCTCTGTGGTATGGATGTGATCGAACTTAATGTTTGTTTCAAAACGTTCAGCATGTAATTTCATGCGTTCCATTAATGCTGGGCCTTGTAAGCCTTGAATATCGCCAGGCCAGTTATCGACCTCTGTTGTTGTCATCAGCTGCCCGCCCTGTTCAACGCCAGTAATCAGCAAGGGTTTTAAATTAGCTCTAGCCGCATAAATAGCCGACGTGTAGCCAGCAGGGCCTGAGCCTAAAATAATTAATGAATGGTGTGATGAGTCGCTCATAACGGGTTCCTATATTAAACTGTTAGCAAGAGGGGTTTTAAGTAAGGTAGTATGGCCATTAGAACAAATTTGGTAAAGGGTTTAAATGTATGAATATTGGAATCCCAAAAGAACTTAAACCATTTGAAGGGCGGGTTGCATTGTCCCCTAGTGCATGCAGCGAATTAATATCAAAAGGCCATCATCTTTACCTAGAGACATCAGCTGGCAACTTAAGCGGTTTCACCGACAAGGATTATCAGCAGAGTGGTGTTAATGTTTGTCAAACCCCTCAGTCGCTTTACGACTCAGCTGAGTTAATCGTAAAGGTAAAAGAACCTCTCGAGGTAGAGCTCCAATACTTAACAGAAAACCATACGTTGTTTTGTTTTTTACATTTAGCAGCTAACCCAAAATTGGTAGAGCAATTAAATGCCATTGGATTAACCGCTGTTGGTTTTGAATCCGTTATAGACGCTAGGCAAGCGCCCTTGCTTAAACCGATGAGTCAGATAGCCGGTAGGCTGGCTGTACAAACTGCAGCTGAGCTATTGCATTTGCAGCATGGCGGATCGGGTGTGCTACTGGGTGGCTTGGGATCAGGTAACGCATTAACCAATGTCGACCGAGGGCAAGTACTGGTACTTGGTGCAGGTTCAGCCGGTACACAAGCAGCCCTGCTAGCGCAAAATATGGGTGCAAAAGTCTATGTTTTTGATCATTACCCAGCAGCATTGGAAGCAATTCGAACACTGGATAAGAGGCTTCATCTTTTTAGTGATAAAGCCCAGATTAGCCCATTACTAGCAACGACAGATGTACTTGTGGGGGCGTTATTGGTGCCCGGTAAAAAAACGCCACACCTTATTAAACGCCACCATGTAAAAATGATGCGAGCAGGTTCTGTTATCGTTGATATATCAGTTGACCAAGGTGGGTGTATTGAAACGACACAGATAACAACATACGATAAGCCCACTTTTGTTGAAGAAGGGGTGACGCACTTTTGTGTGGCAAACATGCCCGGTGCAGTTCCACGTACAGCGACTCAGGTATTGTCGGTACTATTGCCCGCGTATGTTCATCGATTAACGACAAAAAACTGGTATGAAAGTGATAAGATAATGCGAGAGGCTGTTAACCTTAGAAAGGGTAAACTGTGTATTGATATTTAATTTAATTCCTTAACTATCAATCTATTAAGTAAGTAATTTAAAATTTATTATAAGAATATAAGTGAATCAAAAGAAAGAAACTCAAGTTATCTCTGTTGCTCACCAGCGTGTTGTTAAGCTTTTGCGAGAATCATCATTTTTTGCATTAGTTGCGATTAGCCTTTTTTTATTGGGTGCGCTTTTTAGTTACAATGTCAATGACCCCGGCTTTGCAGTCAGTAGTTCGCACCAAGCGGTGGATAATATAACGGGCCTAGTGGGCGCTTGGCTGGCAGACTTAATGTTGTCGCTGCTTGGTTTTATGGCCTTCACCTTTCCCTTTATGTTGCTAAGCAGTGCGTGGAAATTTTTATCAGAAGCGCGTAGCGACCAACTAGACTCAGTGACACATCAAATTATTCGCTGGACTAGTTTTATCGTATTCCTTATTGCAGGTGCTGGTCTACTCGATATCCATTATCATCAAGACTGGCTTAAAATCCCTGGCTCTGCCGGTGGAATTGTTGGGCTTGAACTGGGTGATTTCCTGATGCATCTGTTTGCCTTCCAAGGGGCAACACTTATCCTATTGTGTGCTTTTTTAGTGGGAATTACCCTGTCTACTGGACTGTCTTGGTTAGGCTTAATGGATAAGATTGGGCTGTATTGTTACCGGTATTTTATTGCAATAAAACAATACATTGAAAACCGTAAAGAAAGGCAAACAGCCGGTGTTGCTAAAAAACAGCGTGAGCATACCTTCGAAAAGCAAACAAAAAAGTTTTTAGCAAAACCTAAAACACGTATCGAGCCGGTTATTAGAGAAATAAAAACCAGCGAACGGGTTGATAAAGAAAGACAAACTAACTTATTTGAAAATACCGAAAGCAGCCTGCCAGCACTGGCACTGCTTGACCAAACCAGTGAGCAAGCTATTGGCTATTCGGATGCCGCTCTTGAGGCGATGTCCAAATTAGTAGAAATTAAACTGGAGGATTTCGGTGTAGAAGTTAATGTGGTTGCGGTGCACCCAGGGCCAGTGATAACACGGTTTGAAATTCAACCAGCCCCAGGTATTAAAGCCAGTAGAATTAGTGGCTTGGCACAAGATTTAGCCCGCTCAATGTCCATTCAAAGTGTACGAGTTGTTGAGGTTATTCCAGGCAAGTCAGTTATCGGTTTGGAAATACCTAACGAAACACGGGAAATGGTTCGCTTAAGTGAAATTATGTCATCAGAAGCGTATGAAAAATCAACCTCGCCATTAACATTAGTGCTTGGTAAAGACATTGCCGGGCAGGCAACCGTTGCTGACCTAGGCAAAATGCCCCATTTACTGGTGGCGGGAACCACAGGCTCCGGTAAATCAGTCGCTGTTAACGCCATGATTTTAAGCTTGTTATATAAAGCATCACCAGAACAAGTTCGTTTGATCATGATTGATCCAAAAATGCTTGAATTATCTGTTTATGAAGGCATTCCACATCTGTTAACACCGGTGGTAACAGATATGAAAGATGCCGCGAATGCGTTACGTTGGGCGGTGGCTGAAATGGAACGCCGCTACAAGCTCATGTCCTTATTGGGCGTACGAAACCTTGCAGGGTATAACAAAAAAGTGCTTGATGCGATAAAGGAAGGAAGCCCTCTAGCTGACCCTTTATGGGAGCCCACAGCCTTTATTGATGAAGACAATGCTGGGACACTAGGTGAATTGCCGCAAATTGTTATCATCATTGATGAACTTGCCGATATGATGATGGTTGTCGGAAAAAAGGTTGAAGAACTAATTGCTCGCTTGGCACAAAAGGCACGGGCATCAGGTATCCATTTAGTGTTAGCAACTCAACGGCCTTCTGTCGATGTTTTGACAGGGCTGATTAAAGCCAATATTCCTTCTAGAATCGCGTTTCAAGTCTCGTCTAAAATTGACTCAAGGACAATTTTAGACCAAGCAGGGGCTGAAGCATTATTAGGAAACGGTGATATGCTTTATTTACCCCCCGGTTCAAGTTTGCCACAACGAGTTCATGGTGCATTTGTCGATGACCACGAAGTACATAAGGTGGTTAAGCACCTTAAAAAACAAGGTCAACCTAACTACATAGAAGCCATTCTTACCATGACAGACCCTGCTGAATTTAATGGTGGTTCCTCAGAAGGTGCTGATGAAACAGATGAACTTTACGACCAAGCTGTTAGTATTGTAACGACATCACGCAAGGCATCTATTTCAGGTGTTCAACGGCGGCTTAAAGTAGGTTATAACAGAGCAGCAAGAATGGTTGAAGAAATGGA